>DASVUU010000870.1:0-2134 GCA_036386935.1 Cytophagaceae bacterium
CCCTTGTAGAATATTATTTTTGCAATAAATACAATCTTTTGTCATCGTGTATTAAAAAGGGTGCTAAACATCTAAAAACCAGATAAACTACATTTCCGGAAACTTATCTAGTATTTCCCTATTGTCCGGCAGCCCGCAAACTTTAAATAATTATCAGCTATTTCAATGCTTGATTCTCTGCGTTCAGATCGGGAATTGAGAGCCAAAAAGTACATTTGATTATCTTGATCAATTTTAACTTTCATAAGCTCACGTCACAAATCCCTATTGTATTTTATTTGTCTTAGTGGAGTTTGAGGAAACCCAGCGTCAATTAGTCTTTGGCTTTTCCCATTCCTTTAAGTCATTCCAAAGTATTCCAGCAAATAATTTTACACCGCGGTTGAATGCATCTTCATCGGCATCCTTGAACATATTATAAAAGCTTTCTTTGTTTGCTTTTAGATCTGGATTGGCATTTATATAATCCAAAAGCACGGTTCCTAAATTGTCGGGCATGCTATTAATTTATCGTTAAATTTTCCCTTATTGAAAATCTTCCCACATTAGGAAAGCTCTATTTCAGCCTGCGTACTGCCTTCTTCAAGTCCTTTATAATTCAGGTATATCAACTTTTTAAATGCAAAAGAGCAGGCATTATAATCAATGTCCCCCCAAAGGGATTTCGCATCATCTTGATTCATTAAGTTATGCAGAGCGGGTACAGAAAGGTGCGGAAGGGGTGCTGTTTCACGAAACTGGTGAAACTTTAAACCTTTATAGTTTTTAAAAATTTCTTTCTTTTTCTCTGTAAGATCCTTACTATTGTCAATGATATTAAGAAGCTTCCTAGCTATGATTTCGGACATATTATTTGTTTTTTATTGCTGATTTTATTCCAATTGCTCTATTACCTTTTCCTTAATTGGTTCTTGAAGTAGTAACATAAAAGTCCAATAAACGCTGAGTTTTAACGTATTTAAACTTCTAATTAGTGCAAACAAATAAACTACATTTGTTTGAAATTCACTAATTTAAATATAAAGTTTACCCCTTACAAAGTTAATTTTTACCTACGGAAAGACTTTGAGGATTACCTTTAATAAGGCTGTAGATTTATTTAGCAACAAAGCTTTCCTGTAAACGTCAAGTTTTTGGTATGAAAACATTATAAAGAGCTAAAAAAAATAACAATAAAAAAATAAGAGCGAGTACCAGAGCGAGAGCGAGTGTTACTTCTCGCTTTTCCGCTCTTGCTCTCGCTCTATCATTGTGGAGCCGCAGGGAGTTGAACCCTGGTCCAGAGAAGGCAATCGTCGAATCTTCTACATGCTTATCTGATCTTTAATTTTCGAGTTATATCTGGTAGCCAGCAACCTAATATAACCTTATTTGCTTTGGTTTCGCAGAAGCCTCGCAACTCGACTTCTACTAGTTCTACTGTTCGACACTCTATACTTAAAACCCGTGAAACGAAAGTTTTAAAGAGTGATGGCTGTCACGCATCTTATGCGTGACGACGCTAACCTAACATTCAGTCAGATTAAGCAGCCATGGCGTAATTAGATTCGCCAATTGTGTTTCGGAATTATCTTTCAAGGCTCTCATCCCATGAGCCTGCATGCTTACATCCGCTATCACTCAACCTGTCAAAACCGGTCGGCCCCATAAATTCAAAGAACAGTCTGCAAAATAAAACAATTAAGTCACCCTTTGCAAAGCTTTTATTCAACACTAAATCATTTTGTTATGTTCCAAATGCATTTTACATTCAAATAAACCTTTCATTTCGCCTGCATTTGCCCTAATTTTGAATTTCTACAGGACAAAAAGTCCTTTTGTGCAATTACTTCTCGAATGTTTTGGATTACCATTGCCACGGCAATTTTTACCTTATTTTGTTCCCTCTCTTCATATTACTTCACAATAGACCACTGGATAGGAGGATTCATATTTTTATTTGTACCAATTCTTGTCCTTTCAAATATTTTGCTCATATTTTTTTTGGCAATAAAGAGTTGGAAAAAAGTGGTAATTCCTTGTGTAGCCCTAATTTTCACCCTCCCAGCGTTAAAAGAAACCTTTCGCATCAACACTCATGACGACATCGAGAACCCAGATTTTACCATCCTCAGTTACAATGTCGGCACCTTCA
>DASVUU010000871.1:0-3802 GCA_036386935.1 Cytophagaceae bacterium
CTCTTCGGAGGAGGCCACTAATTTGAGGAGTTACTTAATCGGAGGTGGTTTTCTCCATGTTGATGACAATTACGGCCTAGACAAATTTATCAGACTGGAAATGAAGAAGGTATTCCCAACTCTAGATTTCGTAGAAGTGCCATTTAATCACCCTATTTATCATCAGAAGTACAAGTTTCCTAATGGCTTGCCCAAAGTACACGAGCACGACAACAAACCACCAAAGGGATATGGGATTTTTTATGAAGGACGTTTAGTATGCTATTATAGCTATGAAACAGACTTAGGGAATGGCTGGGAGGACCAGGTAATATATAATGATCCTGAGGAACTTAGACAGAAAGCCTTGCAAATGGGAGCTAACATAATTTCCTTTGCCTTTATGCAATTGTAAATAAATCTTGAAATAAGAGCGACAAGGTTGAACTTTAGTTCTCTTCAAATGATTTAAAATTTATTACATTTGTATACCTATTCGGTGCAAAAAATTAAAAAACTCGTTAAATTTTAAAACAAATTTCAAATTTGTTTTTTATAAAATAGAAAACCAAACAATAAAATATAGTGATAATACTGATCTTCTTCGTTCTCCACTGGTACTTTTCGTTATTCAGTCAGACATTCTTCCTTCATAGATATGGAGCGCATAAAATGTTTATAATGAATAAGTTTTGGGAAAAGGCATTTTATCTGATGACTTATCTAACTCAAGGATCCTCGTTCTTATCTCCTAGAGCTTATGCAGTACTTCATAGAATGCACCATGCTTACAGTGATACTGAAAAAGATCCTCACTCCCCGCATCATACGAAGAATTTGTTTACCATGATGTGGAAAACCAAGCATATCTACAACGATTATTTGAATAGAGTAAAAGAACCTGAAGAAAGATTCAGTCAAGACCTACCAGAGTGGGGCCTTATTGATAGGATCGGTGATACTTGGGCTTCGAGAATATTTTGGGGTACCTTTTATGTGGTGTTCTACATTATTTTTGCAGAATACTGGTGGATGTATTTGTTGCTTCCTATCCATTTCTTAATGGGCCCTGTACACGGCGCTATAGTTAATTGGAGCGGGCATAAATATGGGTATTCAAATTTTGACAATAACGATAGATCCAAGAATACATTTACATGGGACCTTTTAATGGGAGGCGAGTTGTTTCAAAATAATCATCATAAATTCCCAAACAGAATCAATTTTGGAGCTAAGTGGTATGAAATTGACCCAACTTACCCGGTAATCAAATTATTGGGAGCATTCAGAATAATAAAACTCAACAAAATGAAGGAAAAGAGTTTTGTAATATAATTCTTTCTTCAAATCTTTTATGAAAGCTTCCTTTGGGAAGCTTTTTTTTTGATAGAGTGTCTTGTAATGAAGTTTGAACACTTTAATATAAGCCTGGTTATGAAAAAGTCAGATCCCACTTATGGACTCCATTCCGCAAGAGAAACCTTTTAAAAAATATTCTAGAAGAAAAAAAATACTCATTGGGGTTATAGCCTTTTTCGGTGCTGTAATCATCGGAGGATATGTATTTGTTCACTTTTTCCTTAGCCCTCTTGTAAAAAACAAGATAATTCAGTCAGTCCATGTATCTTCGAAAGGACTATATTCCCTAAATATAGATGATTTTGCCCTGGGATTTTGGAAGGGTGCTGTCTATATGGACAAGGTAACCCTTACTCAAGATTCGGTGTTGCTGAGGAAGTTGCAGCTTGAAGATCCCAGGGCGAATTATTCGACCGTTAGAGTAAATATCAAGAGCATACATATTTCTAGAATTTGGTGGCAAAATTTTTTATTGGACAGGTCACTGGAGGTGGGAACTATCGAGATCAATAAGCCTCAATTTTATTTTGGAGGGAAGGTTCCTGAAGATACCTTAAAACTTGGTAAGCAGAGCTTCCTTGAGCTATTGCCAGGACTGATTGCTAGTTTTGCAGGCTCATTAAAAATCAAAGAGCTTACAGTTAATAAAGGGGAGCTGAGATTTGACCTGAAGTCTAAGAAGGGTGTTTCCAAGCAAAGGGCGGACAATATTTTTATAAACTTAAGGCAGATCGACATTGATACGTCTGGTGCCAATGATGTTTTGTATACTGAGTACCTAAAATTTAGAATAGAAAACTATGAGCTGATCACGGATGATCAATTGTACAAGTTGAAGATCGATAAGTTTGCTGGATCATATGCAGACTCTACTTTACAAGTTCGGGGGATAAGCTTTAACCCAGTCAAGAAGTTGGAAGATGGTGACTTATATAAAATTAGTATTAGAGGGATTGACACAAGGCGTATAAATTTCGCCTTATTTTTTAAAGAGAAAAAAGTTTCGCTAGGGGACATGATGGTAGATTCTCCTGACATTAAAGTTGCTTATAAACTTAAAGCATCCACCAAGCAGGAGGAACATGGCAGTATGGCAATGCAGACCATGCTTCAAATTGCGCTTCCTTATGTTGCAAATACTTTCAAAATGAACAAGCTGCAGATTTCCAACGGGCGCATCGATAGCAGGGTGTTGACCTCCAAGGGACTAGTCGCGCAAAGGGGAGACAAGATTAACATTTTATTGAACGGTATTGTGATTGACTCAGCTACTTCCAAGACTGGCAAGATATGGAAGGATATCAGCTTACGATTGAACAACTATCAAGCGATGATACACCCTCAAAATCTAAAGTTGGATATTGGGACAATATCAGCCTCTACTTCCTCAAACTCCGTAAGATTGAATAAGCTAGATTTTAATCAGATAAACAAAGGCGGAAAGAACAGAAATTTATTTATAAAAAATACCATTGAGTCTGTAAAGATGACCTCGGTAGATTTTGAAGCGTTGCTCACAGGAAGCAAAGTATCGATGAAGCGAATGGATGTAAGTACATTGGATTTGGAGATTCTTAGGAAAGCTAGTAATAATGATAAATCCACGGAAGAATATCACGGAAAGATGCCCCACGAGCTGATAAAGACGATACCTATTTACTTGAGAGTTGACGAAATTTTTATAGCCAACGCAAACTTGGTTTATAAGGAGGTGGCAGTGGATGTGAAGGAGCCGGTGATTCTGAACTTTGATAAAATTAAATTACACGTTTTAAATTTTACAAACGACCCGAAGAGGATGAGTAGGGCTAATCCTGCCGTTGCCGAAGGCCATGCGTTGGTAATGGGACAAGGTCTATTGAAGTTGAAAATGAAGGTAAATTTGGTAGATAATAATTTTAATGGCTCCTATGCTGGAAGCCTCGGAAAGATGGAGGCAAAGCATTTCAATAACCTTTTGGAATATGCAGGCATGAGGTTAGAAAGCGGAACTATTGAGGCGCAGAAAATAAAAGTAAATGTAACTAACGGACATGGTACCGGTAGAATGATCTTGATATACCACAGCCTAAATACAAAGTTGATAAGCAAAAAGAAAGGCAAAGTAAAAAAGGTACTTTCACATATTGCCAACTTTATATTGAAAAATGAAAACAAGATACGAGGAGAACGGAGACCCGAAGTTGTTGTAATAGACTATGAGAGACAACCAGAAGATGACTATATAAATTATATCTGGAACTGTATAAACAATGCAATCATCGAAACGGTAGTCAAGGATTTTTTTGAGCCTTTTGTAAAGACTAAATAGGTCGAAGAGGTAAGCCAATCATTGGTTCAGCTACCTTAGATGGAGACTTTATTCAACTGCGATACAGGAAGTGGTTTATACAAGTTAGCAGCTGTGGCAAAGAGGTGCAGCCATTCTGGGAATCTTGAACTACAATTCTTAGGCCCTCGCTTC
>DASVUU010000872.1:0-5889 GCA_036386935.1 Cytophagaceae bacterium
GATTTTTAAAATATTATTGAAATCAAACGTAATTGCACAGCTCAGTTCAAGCATTCAATCAAGAGTCCCTTTCTACCAATTCACGGGTTACTATGATTATTTGTCAGAGAATTTGCCCGAGCAAGCCATCAATTTCATGGAAGCTGTCAAAGGGCTGTTTAAATCCACCTTTTTATACATAGTTGTGGTAGACCAGTTTGCCCACCATGTCCAATTCATTACTCACGCGGATTATGAAAAATTAACTTTGGCCGAAAAATTTCATTTCTCAATTGTGCCAATGGAAGTGGTACTTAAGACTATGAATTTGAATTAAATTTACTTCTCGGATGGAAGTCAATCATCGTCTGTTTTAGAAATTCCGTATCAAGGTGGGTATAAATTTCGGTCGTGGTGATCGATTCATGTCCTAACATATCTTGGACTGCCCTCAAATCAGCACCTCCCTCTATTAGATGAGTAGCAAATGAATGTCTGAAGGTGTGGGGACTGATCCTTTTTTTCAAGCCAACTTGTACGGCTAGTCTTTTGATGATTGTAAAAAGCATTACTCTGGTAAGCATCGCACCCCTTCTGTTTAGAAAAACAATGCCTTCATGTCCCTTTTTTATTTTCAAGTGTACCCGTACTTGGTTTAAGTATATATCTAAATAATACAAAGCATCTCTCCCTATAGGAACCAATCTTTCTTTGCTACCCTTCCCCAATATCTTTAAGAAACCTATGTCTTTATAAATGTTGTTCATTCTTAATTCGACCAACTCTGTAGCTCTAAGACCTGAGCTATACAAAACTTCTAACATTGCCCTGTTCCTATGTCCCTCAGCGGATGAAAGATCAATGGCCTCAAGCAATGTTACTATTTCGGGGAAGGAAAGAGTATCGGGAAGTTTCCTTCCAAGCTTAGGAGATTCTAATAACTCAGTAGGATCGTTTTTAATTATCTCTTCAATTATTAAGAATTTAAAAAAAGCCTTAATGCCTGAAATGATTCTGGCTTGAGAATGGGGCGCCAGTTCCAAGCCCGCAATAAATTCAACAAAGTCAAAAAGGTCTTGGGCTACAACATCCTTGATAGAAATTTCCAAATTGGACTTCTGCAAAAACTGTTTTAGTTTTACTACATCCATAAGGTAGGCCTCAATGGAATTATTGGAGAGAGAGCGTTCGAGAGTTAAGTGACTTTTGAATTGCCTAAGAAGTATCTCCCAAGTCATTTTATTTATTTGATTTACGGTTTCGCCAGGTTAATTAGAATGTAAAATTAAAATTCCTGACCCACTAAACAACTTAAAGCAGACAATGAAAATTTTAATAGTAAATGGACCTAATTTGAATTTGTTAGGCATTAGAGAAAAAAGTATCTATGGGTCTCAAAGCTTCGATGACTACTTTACCGAGTTGAAGAACGAGTTTGCTTCTGAGAGTTTAGAACTTGAATATTACCAATCCAACGTAGAAGGGGAGCTGATAAATAAGCTGCACGAAGTTGGATTTTCTTATGACGGTATAATTTTTAATGCCGGCGGTTACACCCATACCTCAATTGCCATCGCTGACGCCATTGCCGGCATCAACACTCCTGTTATTGAAGTACATATCTCTAACGTTTATTCCAGAGAGGATTACCGTCATAAAAGTTTTCTAAGCAAAAATTGCAAAGGGGTCATTTCAGGGTTCGGGTTACAAAGTTATACTCTGGCGCTACAATATTTACTTAGTAATAAAAACTAGTGATCTCATTTTATCCAGGACCTTCTAAGATTTACCCTCAAATAAAAGACTTTATGAGGGAAGCCTGTGACAGCGGAATATTGTCTGTGAATCATAGAAGCGACGACTTTATTCAACTTTCCCAAAAAACCATTTTTTTATTGAAAGATCGACTTTCGATTCCCGCTGATTATTCCGTATTTTTTATTTCATCAGCGACCGAGGCCTGGCAAATTATTGCCCAGGAATTCGTCGACTACAATACAGTTCATGTGTATAATGGTGCCTTTGGGAAAAAGTGGTTTGAAAATTCACAAAAGATAAAGCCGAAAGGGGAAGTAAGAAGTTTGGAATTTAATCTGGAGGAAGAAATTTCGATTGAAAAGTTAGCGGCCTTTAAAGAACCAGATCTTCTTTGCATTACACAAAATGAGACGTCTAATGCTACGAGAATTTCTAACGAGAAAATATTTGAGCTCAAACAATTTCATCCTAATACCCTACTTGCTGTCGATGCGACATCCTCCATGGGTGGCGAGGCACTCGCCTTTATTTCAGGAGACATTTGGTTTGCTTCGGTGCAAAAGTGCTTTGGAATGCCAGCTGGGATGGGAATAATGGTATGCTCACCAGCTACAATTCAAAGGCTCCAACCATGTGCTGAGTCGAAATATTACAACAGTATGGCCTTTATGAACGAAATGATGTACAACTGGCAAACAACTTATACACCCAATGTACTGTCCATCTTTTTAATGAGTAAGGTCTTGGAGCAATCTTCTCATATAGATAAGGTATCTCAAAGACTTGCCAAGAGGAGTATCGAGCTTTACAATTTTTTTTCAGGTTTACCACGGATAAAAAATTTAATTGAAAACACCGCTGTGAGGGCTACTACAGTGATTGCCTTGCATGCCGGAGAAAAGGTAATCTCTGAAATTAAAAAGACAGCTAAGGAAAACGGAATGCTCTTGGGTAACGGTTATGGGAATTGGAAGAATGATACCCTAAGGATAGCAAACTTTCCAGCTCACGAAGATGCAGAATATGAAAAACTTAAAGAACTATTTGTAAAATGATCGTTATCTATACTGATGGCTCTTCCCGGGGAAATCCTGGTCCCGGCGGATATGGGGTTGTTTTAAAATACAAAAATTTCAGAAAAGAACTATCAGAAGGATTTAGGAAAACTACTAACAACAGAATGGAGCTGCTTGCAGTCATCGCTGGCCTGGAAGCTCTGAAGAATGAAGGGGAGGAGGTAAAAATTTACTCTGATTCTAAATATGTGGTAGACGCTGTGGAGAAGGGGTGGGTTAAGAGCTGGGTTGCTAAAAATTTTGCTGGCAAGAAAAATAAAGATTTGTGGCTTCGCTTTTTGGAAGTATATAAAAAACACAAAGTCAAGTTTGAATGGCTACGAGGACATGCAGGCAATGAGGAAAACGAAGTTTGTGATAAACTTGCAGTCAAAAGTGCATGTGGCGAAAACCTGAAGATAGATGCAGGCTATGAGGCTGGAAATTGATGGGTAAGGATTATTTCCAATTTAAGCAATTTACTGTTTTTCAAGACCAGTGTGGAATGAAGGTCTGCACAGATTCATGTGTATTTGGGTCCTCGATTGAAGTAGAAGGTGCCAAAAGTATTTTGGACATAGGCAGCGGAACTGGACTATTAAGTTTAATGGTAGCTCAAAGAACACCTTCGCCCATTATTGCTCTAGAGCCTGACAATGGTGCATTTCTACAATCTGTTCGTAACGTAAATGGTTCCCCGTTTAAGAATATAACCGTTCTTAACCAGCCTTTGCAGGAATATACATCCTCAACTTCTAATAAGCATGATCTTATTCTATGTAATCCTCCGTTTTATAGCAATTACTTAAAGTCTGCGGATAAAAAATACAATAGTGCGACCCACGATGATACACTGTCTCTAAGCGAATTGGCAAGCTGCGCAAAGAAATTACTGGCTAATGACGGCGACTTCTGGATCTTACTGCCGATTTATGAGTTTGAAATATTTGTAAATCATGCTCACGGCTCCCAATTATTTTTAAATAAAAAAATTACTGTGTTTGATAACCCAAAAGCTAAACCAATCAGAAATATTGGCGTTTTTAAGCATAGTCAATCGCGCTTAACGAATAGTGACTTATATATTAAAAGTGAAGACAATGTATATTCGGAGCAGTTTCAATCGTTGTTGTCTGATTACTATCTAATTTTCTAACTCTAAAATTGATGTCTATGAAGAAACCTATGATTTTCCTCTCCTTCGCCTTGTTGTACTGCACTTGTCTATTAGCTCAGTCAAGTAAAGTATTCCCAACTCTTGCAGGCGAAACTTTGTCTGACAAGAAGGTCGTTCTACCAAATGACACGAAGGGAAAGTTCTCCTTGGTTGGAATGGCCTATTCTAAAGGAGCTGAAGAAGAATTGAAGTCCTGGTTTCAGCCGGTCTATTCTACATTTATCGAAAAGACAAAGGGATTATTCGAAGAAAACTATGACATCAATTTGTATTTTGTGCCCATGTTTACAGGTGTAAATCAGGCAGCAGAGCAAACGGCCAAGTCGAAAACAAAGCAAAATTTGGACAAGGCGCTTCATCCTTATGTCTTGTTTTATAAAGGAGATTTGAAACCATATAAGGACGCGCTTGATTTTGAAAAAAAAGACACTCCTTATATTTATGTTCTAGATCCCGAAGGTAAAATCATTTACTCCACCAGCGGTAAATTCTCGAAGGACAAATTGAAGAAAATTGAAAGTGCACTAGGGGCGGACGAGGAATAGCTTATCTATGAATTCCTAAATCATCTACAGGTTTTCGAGGGTTTCGATCAAGCATAGCGCCCTCGGCCGATCGGTCTTTCATCCTCCATAAACTAAATTCTTTAGATGACTCTTTCATATGCGCGAAGTTGGATATGATGATGATAATCGTTACAAAAGAGATGATCACTTCCATGATCACAAGAAGCTTGGCTGCACTTGTGATTGGACTAATATCACCATACCCTACTGTTGAAAATGTAAGGATGCTGAAATAATTAAAGTCGAAAAATATGTGCATAGGGTTATGCATCATAATTCCTTTAAATGAGTTCGCGTCTATTAAAAATAAACATGTATAGTCAACCGCAAACGAAAGCACTAAAAGCGAGATATTTATTAAAATTACGAGTATAAATTTATTATAAGTAATGTTCCAAGCTGTCGAATCCTCTATTTTTTTGAATGAATGTCCTAAAAAATAAAGTACCTTTAGGAACGCTATTATGACCAAAAATAATTTTGGAAAAAAGGGATCTAAAAACTCAATTTTATCAACGTAAAATATAAGGATTCCTAATAATATAATTAATACGTGTTGAATAATTATGTTACGGTAACTTAACTTATTAACGGAGGTTTTATTCATTATCGAAGTTATAGTGAAATATGAGGACGCGTAAAAAGGATTAAACGTTAAGAATTTTTTTTCGGTCGTTGAAAATAGCTCATCTATTTTTAAAAGACCTATATGTTGCATTTTAACTAGCTAGAATAAACAAATGGTAGATCAGTACTCGATAAGAGATTTAGAAATTATTACAGGAATAAAAGCCCATACGCTGAGAATTTGGGAGCAGAGGTATTCATTTTTGGTACCTTCTAGGACAGACACCAATATCAGATATTACTCTGGGAATCAATTGAGGGAGCTGCTAAATATTTGTGTTTTATACAATCATGGGGTAAAGATATCACAAATTGCAAAATTAGATCAAGCAAGTATAGCCAACAAAGTTAATTCAATTATCAAAGACGAACCCAGCCTCGCCGGTCAGGTAGACCTTTTGATAATAGCAATGGTAGAGTTAGATGAAATAAAGTTTCATAAAACTTTGGAAGCTAATATCGCCAAGCTTGGTCTTTCGGAGAGTGTTGAAAGTATAATATTTCCTTTTTTGAGGAAAATCGGTTTTATGTGGCAGACAGGCGCGATAAATCCCGCTCAAGAACATTTCATAACAAATTTAATCAGACAAAAAATCATTGCAGAAATAGATAAATATCCTCCAGCCGGGTCTGAGACTAAAGCGGTCCTTTTTTTACCTGAGAACGAGATGCACGAAATCAGCATTTTGTACTATTGGTATTTATGTAAAAAGAACGGCATCCAATG
>DASVUU010000873.1:0-5107 GCA_036386935.1 Cytophagaceae bacterium
CAATATAAATAGTATAGCTTAATTTAATAAAGGGTAATGGATAGAAGATCATTTATATCAAAAGCGACCATTGGTAGCGCCGGAATACTAACCATTCCCAATGTTGCTAATATGAGTTACACGATTGAGGGAAGGAAGAACAAGGTCAAAAAAGTATTAAATTATATAAAAAACAATTGGGATAAAACCATTATCCTTGACAAGCCGGGAAAAGGATTCCTAGGTGTTGATATTCCCTATCCCTATTCCTCTCCAAGCATTATTGGCGAGGGGCATTTTACTTTTTTCTTCTATTGGGATACCTATTTCACAAATCTGGGATTGATATCGCATGGGAGAGTAGACCAGGCAAAGAACAATATCAAAAACATATTGTGGTTCATAGACGAGCAAGGATTTATGCCAAATCATGTAGGACTGCACAACAGGTCACAGCCGCCTTACCTTCAATTGATGGTAAGCCACTACCAGGAGAAAGTCAAAAACTCCGATGAACCATTTTTAAAAGCATGTGCCGAAGGGCTTAGAAAAGAATATCAATTTTGGATGACGGCCAGGCATAATCCTATCGGGTTGAATTCCTACGGACATCAGGAGAATGCAGCGAGTTGCATTGAGTTCTACGAGAATGTTGTTGAAAGGCTAAAATCAACAACTTCCACACCATTGACAGAGGAGCAAAAAAGTATACAAGGAGGCCACTACATTGCAGAAGCAGAATCCGGATGGGACTTTAACCAACGGTTCAACGCAAAGTGCATGGATTACGTTCCCATTGACTTAAATGCTTTGTTGTTTGGGTATGAAGAATACCTGGCCAAGGCGGCTGAAAAATATAACTGGTTCTTTAAAGATCTATATGCGCAAAGGTCACGCCAGCGCTTACAACTCATCAATCAATACTGCTGGAATGATGAGAAAGGATGGTATTTTGATTACGATTTCGTCAATAAGAAGCAGTCGAACACCTATTCTCTGGCAGGAATGCAGCCTTTTTTCATGGGCATCGCTGATCAGAAGCAAGCGGCGAAGATGGTAGAAAACCTGCCCCAGCTCGAGCGCACCTTTGGGCTGGCCGTCGCGAAAGAAGAAGCAGGAAGCCAGAAGTATCAATGGGCATTTCCTATAGTGTGGCCTCCTATGGTCTATATTACCGTTATGGGACTGAAACGATACGGGTACGAAAAGGAAGCAAAAAGGATAGCTCTGAAGTACCTGGAGGTAAATGCAAGGCTATTTGAGAAGAATGGAAAACTTTTTGAAAAAACTGATGCAGAAACAGGAAAAATTGCGAATGTTGAATATGGCGCCGCTCCACTAATGGATTGGACCGCCGGAGTATTTGTAGCACTTGCCGATTATTTGGACATCAATAGTGATTAGGTAATCAGCTGGAAAAATGTCGCAGTAATTTAGGGGGAAGGCAAGTTTTCTCTCAAAATAATTCATGCCTTTGCTATTGGCCTACCTTCACCCTGTAACATCAACGTGCCAATAGATAAGTAACGTAATTAATTCTAGTACTTCATGAATTTATGAACACTGCTTTTAGAGTCTGTATTTAACTTTATCATATACAATCCTGCAGGTAAATGTTGAACAGAAATAATATGATCCCTTAACTGGCCGCCAAGAAAGGACTTTCCCTCAATCGAAGTTATTTCATATGTAGTGTTTTTGGAAGCTACACCCCCAATAAACAACCTATCTTGGGTGGCGGTGGGATAAAGGGTAAGAGCACCATGGTCGTTGCTAGGCGCCATATTGGCAGATATTACCCCTTCATCTACTAATTGTAATTTGCAATGTTGCATTGCCCCAGGGAAACCACCGTCTGAATAGCTTATTATCAATTCTGATGATAAATCTTTAACATTGATATTGTTATTCAACGCAGTTATCTCCATTGTTTTACTGCTTTCCCCAACGGAAAAAACTACCTGATTTTGCCCTAATATAAAGCTATTAGGCAGTCTATTCATTACATCATGCTTATATATTGTAACCGTTATTTGTCTGGTAGCTGGACTACTTAATTTTAAACTTAACTGTGAGCTTTTGGTACCTCTGGCAACGGCGATGCTGTCCGTGCTGAAATAGACCAGGGGCTTAGTCAGCGTATTTATCCACGGTGAACCGCTCGCTTGATTGCTGTTGAAAAAAGGAACCGCGGCACTCACGTTCGTGGTATTGTTGTAACGGAAGTTGTTTCCGTTATTGTACGAGTAATTGCTGAAAACACGCTTCAATGTGGGCGTGGCTTGGTTATCGCTGAAAGTGTTATACGCAATTTGAACATTGGTTAAAGTGTCCGCTAAAAATATACCTGTCCTATAATCATCAAAAGTGGTAGCTTGGGTACTGCCCGCATTGATTATTTTATTGCTACTTATAATGGTTTGATCCAATAAATCCCCTATGGTTATCGCCGGGCCAAAAGTATTTTCTAAAGTATTGTTCAGAAAATACAGATCCTTGATTTTATGTCCGTTTAGATTATTTTTCCCAATTTCTAGACCTGTACAAAAATTACTACGATTAATGGTGGATGGCCCAACATATTTTACGTGGTTTCTTACTATATAAATTTGCTCGGTATCCTTATCCCTGTTCTGCTCGAAAGAGAAACCGCTACTACCACTATAAAATTGATAGTCAATCCAGGCACTTGGCTTAAGTTCGATTTCATTATCCAATAACAATATATCTTGCAAACCTTTGGTACTTCCTAAAGCTTCGCTAGTGTTAGCTGCGCTCCATAAAATGAATCCATACAAAGCATCCTTTATGACATTTTTATAATAGGTTTGGTTTTGACTCACTGTGTTTTCTGGCACGTAACCCGTTACGTTCATACCCCCCGTCATACCGGTAATGGTATTATAAGCTATGTACTGGTTGCTGCCATGTATCTCCATACCTGTACGGGCACCCAAAGTTCCAGCTCCATTTAATGATGAGATTTGGTTATTGGTAATGGTAATGTTATTGCCATTTGTATATATACTGCTATGGTCCCAATCATTGTTTGCGTCGCCAATGTTGTTCAATATATTGTTATTGACAACTACGTTTTCTATTATACCGTGAAAAACCAATACCCAAACGCCTTTTGTATTCGTAAATAGGCAGTTTTCTACTTTTAAATCTTTGCCAATATAAATTCTCAAGACATCTCTAAAACCTGAGGCCTTTAAGCTTGTCTGGGTGGGCGTTGTGTTATTAGCACTATTTTCATCAACGGCTAAATCCAGCAAGCTAAAATTATCAACCCTTGTCCAACTGGGTTTCGGGCTTATCACGGCTTCAAAGTCACCCACGTTATCCAATAATTTTATGATGGTGTTGTTGCGCCCCGCTCCCTTCAGGGTTATGTTGGAATATATTTGCAAACATATCACTTGTTGAAAATTTCCATCGGCAACCTTGCCTACCCTGAAGGTACCCGCACCAAAATTTACGGTACCACCGCCCGCAGCATTAACAGCATTTATGGCCTTCTGTATAGCCTCTCTATCATCAGTGGTGCCATTACCAGTGGCGCCATAAGTACTTACGTTAACATCTAACGCAAATGCATTGTAGGCAAAGAAAAGATGAAAGGTATTAAGAATAATTTTTTTCATGGCGTGATAATCTGAAATGTGGGCAACCAATTTTTTATTAATCTACTGTTTTTAATATGGACATTAATCGTTTCTAATGAATACTATATTTGGGATCTTCGCCGTTAATAAAGGGAAGACAGGTGTAATGCCCTTATCAAACAGTTATCTCAGTCCCTTCCTTAACATCATTGCGCGGTGTTGTCATTACTGCTTAAAGAATTTCTGAACCCCTGTGCCCGTATAAGTGGTTAATTTAATTGTATATAATCCAGCAGGAAGATTTTGAATGGAAATACCTTGCTCCCCTAGTGGGCCGCTCTGTACCAGCCTTCCTTGGACAGAAGTAATCTCATAGGTTCCGTTTTCCGAAGATATACCACCGATGAATAATCTATCCTGAGCAGGAGTTGGATAAAGGAAAAAAGAAGCTTTAGAATCCTTTGGCGTAAGGCTTCCAGTAGGCACTTCATCTACTAATTGCAATTTGCAATGTTGCATTGCCCCAGGGAAACCTCCGTCTGTATAGCTTATTATCAATTCTGATGATAAATCTTTAACATTAATATTGTTATTCAACGCCGTTATCTCGATTGGTTTACTGCTTTCCCCAACGGAAAAAACTACCTGGTTTTGCCCTAATGTAAAGCTATTAGGTAATCTATTCATTACATCATGCTTATAGATGGTTACCGTTATCTGGCTCGTAGCGGGACTACTGAGTTTTAAACTTAATTGTGTGCTTTTGGTGCCTCTTGCGATGGCAATGCTATCGGTACTAAAGTAAACCAGTGGTTTTGTTAGCGTGCTTATCCATGGTGAACCACTTGCGCTACTATGATTGTAAAACGGAATAGCACTACTTATATTGGTTGAATTATTATAGTAAAAGCCGTTGCCTTTATTGTTAGAACGGTTGCCAATGACTTGTTTCAACGCAGTCGTACCCTCGTTGTCGGTGAAAGTGTTATGGGATATTTGTACCTTGTTTAATGTATCACCCAAAAGTATGCCCACGCGGCTATTATCTGAGAGTGTGCCCGAGGTTGATGCTGCATTGATTATCGTATTACCGCTGATTATCGTTTTCTCAAGCAGATCGCTTAGTCTGATGGCAGGACCAAAAGAATTTTGTATCGTATTATTTAAAAAATAAAGGTCTTTTATCTTTATTCCTTCCACTGCGTTTTCACTTACTTCTAATCCCGTTGCATACTCCCTTCCTGAGATATTGGAATTTCCCACATAGTTTATCTTATTTCTGATCATGTAAATTTTCTCGACATCTCTATTTTTGCCCTGTTCAAAATAGAAACCGCCAGGACTAAAGGAATAATAGGATTCCCATGGACTTGGATTAAGTTCTATATTGTTATCGATCAACAATACATCTTCCAAGAACGTGGTTTTCTTATTCTCTAGATTCCAACCTCTCGGGTGAAGTGCACTCCAATAAATAAATCCCAGCATGGCACCAGTTATGGTGTTCTTGTAATAGGTTT
>DASVUU010000874.1:0-3122 GCA_036386935.1 Cytophagaceae bacterium
AAGGTAGGGATAGAAGATTTCAAGCGATACTTCCATTGAGAGGTAAGATATTGAATGTTGAAAAAGCGCAAGAACATCGCATCTACGACAACGAGGAAATTCGAAATATGATCACCGCGTTGGGGGTACAGTTTGGAACACCAGAGGATGAAAAGGCCTTGAATATGGTGAAACTAAGGTACCACAAGATTATCATCATGACGGATGCGGACATTGACGGGAGCCATATTCGTACCTTGATACTTACGTTCTTCTTTAGATATATGAGAACATTAGTTGACATGGGTTATTTATACATTGCCCTTCCGCCATTGTATCTAGTAAAGCGAGGAAAAGAAGAGAGATATTGCTGGAACGAGGAAGACCGTGCCGTCGCAGTGAAGGAATTGGCAAAAGATGGCAAGGAAGACTCAGTAGGTGTCCAACGATATAAAGGTTTGGGTGAGATGAACCCTGAACAACTTTGGACTACCACTATGGACCCTACAAAGAGAAGTTTGAAAAAAGTATCTGTAGAATCAGCTGCAGAGGCCGATCACTTATTCTCCATGTTGATGGGTGACGAGGTTGCGCCGAGAAGAGAGTTCATAGAGAAGAATGCTAAATACGCGAAGGTGGATGTCTAGAAATAGCCATTCACTTTTGAATTTATTGTATAAATATTTTTATTATGTAGTACAGGTCATTGGAATTGTTCCTTTGAAATTTTTAACCAGAAGAGAGTGGAAATTATAAAGTCTAGAAAAGGGTTCAGGTTTATTGATCCCTTTTTTAATTATATAAAAAAAACAAAACTGTTGGGCTTTCTAAAGCCAAAAACTGCTGTTGAGCATAGCAACTACATCAGCAGGGACTTAAGTTGGATGAAATTCAATCATAGAGTTTTAGACCAAGCAAAAGCGAATACGAGGAGCGTGCTCGAACGGTTAAAATTTTTAGCTATTACCTCTTCCAATTTAGATGAATTCTTTCAAATCAGGGTAGGTAGTCTATACAATTACCTAGACTATTCTAAGGAAAGGGTAGACTACTCGGGGCTGAGGGAAATCCCATTCAAGAAGAAGCTATTCTCGGAGATACAAGATTTCTGGCATGAGCAGGTCCATTGCTACGCTGGCCTTAAGTCCCATTACAAGGAATACGGGTTTACAATTCAGGCCGTCAGCTTTTTGACAGAAGAAGAGCAGAAGTTGACGTCAGAATATTTTGAGCAGACGATATTTCCAATGCTGACACCCATGGTGTACGATAGTCACCACTCCTTTCCTATTCTCATGAATAAGATTCTTATTTTTGGAGTGGTTACGTCTAGCTTGGATAAAAAGAGACTTTCATTTGTACAGATACCTCAAAACCTTCCAAGATTTTTTGAAATACATAGGGCTGAAAAAATTATCTTTATTCCAATAGAAGAAATAATTCGGTGGAAAATAAACAAGCTATTTAGAAATGTTAGTATAGTCTCTGCCGACCTTTTTAGAATAACAAGGAATGGAGACTTCTCGCTTGAAGAAAGTGACGACATGGAAGCTCGTTACATCGATGAGATCAAGAAAAAGCTAAAAACAAGGCGTACAGGTCGAGTGGTCAGGCTGGAACTGCAGGATGGTCATTCGCAATGGATGCTGAAAATTTTGAAAGGTAGATTTGAGATTGATGACGACAATATTTTCTCTACTGATCAGATACTAGACTTTACAGGGCTTTGGCAGATCGTGAAACACCGAGAGCTTAAGAAATATTCTCCTGTGCCTAACCCTCCAGTAGTTCCCTTAAGCTACGAGCCCGGCGAAGATCTTGTAGAAAGCCTGAAGAAAAAAGACATACTTTTACATCATCCATACAATAGCATGGAGCCTTTGATTGAGCTCCTTGAACGCTCTGCGGAGGATAGCTGTGTGCTTGCTATAAAGATTACTATCTACAGACTAGCCAAAGACTCTAGAATAACCAATGCACTTCTCAAAGCGGCTGAAAACGGCGTACACGTGTCGGTCTTGTTTGAAGTTAAGGCGAGGTTTGACGAGGAGAACAATATAAAAGAAGCTCAAAGACTTCAAAAGGCAGGGTGCTTTGTGATTTATGGCATTAGCAATTTTAAGACTCATACAAAATTACTTTTGATCGTTCGGCGGGAAAATGACAAAGTGACTCGCTATGTTCACATGTCTAGTGGTAACTATAACGAGGACACCTCACGGTTATATACTGACTTAAGTCTCCTTACTACGAATGAGGTTTATGCGCATGATGTGAATGAGTTTTTCAATGTAATCACTGGACACTCTCAGCCCAAGATATATCAAAACCTCATTACCGCACCAGGTGACATGAGGCAACAACTAATTGATCTTATCGAAAAAGAGGCAGAAAATGCGAAGAAGAAGTTGCCAAGCGGGATCATTATTAAAATTAATTCTTTACAAGACAAAGAAACAATTGATGCATTATATAGGGCTTCACAGGCTGGGGTTAAAATAAAATTAATCATAAGAGGCATGTGTTGTCTAAGACCGGGAAGAAAAGGCCTCAGTGAGAATATAACGGTAAAATCAATCGTGGGTAATTTCTTAGAGCATGCACGTATCTATTATTTCCATAGCGCCGGCGAGATCAAGATTTATGGGGGAAGTGCTGACATGATGGTGAGAAGCTTTGAGCGCAGGATAGAATCATTGTTCCTAATAGTTGACCCTTTTATAAAAAAAGAGGCTATCAATATCTTAGAATACAATTTTAAGGATAACGTAAACTCCTACTATCTGGAAGAAGACGGTTCATACCATAAAAAGCCACTTTCACACGCAGAAAAACCCTTTAATATTCATGAGGCATTTTACCATGCGACCAAAGAGATTGTTGAGAAGACAAAGGTTTTTTGAGGTTTATCGTTATCACCCTTAGTGTAAAAAAGCAGAGGCCCTAGATAATTAAAATCTCAACTTTTTAAAGTAATAAAGTCTATCTTCCTGAGTAATTTCGCGTAGCACCTTACAAGGGTTCCCGACTGCAATTACGTTTGATGGAATATTTTTTGTTACAACACTTCCAGAACCTATAACAGTATTGTCACCGATAGTGATCCCTGGATTTATAACTACATTCCCTCCGATCCAAACATT
>DASVUU010000875.1:0-6158 GCA_036386935.1 Cytophagaceae bacterium
AAATATAAAATTACCATTGTTGTTGTAAGAAGGGATGAACAAATATTGCCTTTGAAGTTCCCTCCCAGTACCAGTTGTAACGGTAAGAAACGACTTTACATGGCTTTTAAATAAATTAGAATTCAGGTCCACCCTACTTAATATAGTCTCCTCATTTGGTGTGGCAATAAGACTAGGTATCTTATTGTCTAAGAGCCGATAAGTAAATGTTCCCCCTATTTCATGCTTATTGTTAATAAAGGTCCTGATACCGGTATTAGAGGTCTGAGCAATACTTGACAAAACAACATCTCCATTCATTGGGCTTTTATCTCGACGATAGCTGTAGTCGGAAAAATACTTGACGCCAAGGGAATCTGGGTTTCTGACGTAAAATTTCATTTCATCAAAATACATCCCGCTTCCATTTATTTCTCTAGTGCTTTTATCTTCTACAATATTCTTATCCGCACTGTAGATTAATCCTGGGGTAATGTATCTAGTATCGATAAAAGTATTCAAGGAGTAACGTTGCCAATGGGATTTCTGTAATTGCTTATCATTGTTCATGATGAAAGCATTGCTTAAAAAATTTATCTTTCCTTTTTTTTGATTCAATTGAAAATAGTTCTGGATTCCATTTACATTCCCTTCTTTTACGCGCCGTGTTAACTTATAGGAAAAGTTATTGCTACCATCTTTATATAAGCCGAAACCTGCGTTTAGCATATAATTATCGCCCTTCACATTTACATCTTCGCTCCAATCTCTTTCAAATTCTGGAGCCCTAAATCGATCTATTGAAACAAATGATTTCTGATTGTATTCCACACCAAAGACGCCATTCCATTGATAGTTTTTGCTTGAAAGGAAAGTTTTTCCTTTATTTATATAGCCACCCTTGATCGATCGTCCAGCATCATCTTTAGAATCAATTTTGGAGTACAAATTAAGGTCATTTTTGGATTGCGCGACTTCTGCATATATAAAATCTGACGGTTTAAGATCATATTTGAGCATTGCAGTAACCATGTTTTGAACTTTTGGAGTAGCAAGTACTTTGACAGGCGCGTAAGAACCTGCCCCTTCTCCAACATACTGGTACACTTTTCCATTCACAGTACTATTGCTTTGATTATAGTCACCACGATTAATGCCTCTGTAAGTAAACTGGACGCTATAATATGCGCTATCAGGATCAGATGAGTAAATATATACCTCCCTACCCTGTATCAAGGTTTTCTTATACAAAACCTGGCCCTCAAAGAAACCCACCGAATCTGCACCTGATGCCACGGCATTGTTCAAAGAGTCCCCTATTTGACTTAATAGCAATTTGTCTCGATCGCGTAAAGTAACATTAAGAGGATTGTTTGGATTGTCACGTTCCTGATAATAATTTATAGCATAAGAAAATTTATTAATTGTTTGAGCATGGCTCGCATTGGTAATTAACCTCCCAAAGATTTTATCAGAATACTCAAAATCCACTCTGAGCCGTGTGAATTTTGTGATGAGAATTTTATTGGTAAACGTTATCTCAGCAGTGTTGTAGTCGATGACATAGTCAAAATCGAAACCTCTTTGCACTAGGCGTCCGTCCACATACACCTTCTCAGAGTTTGAAAGTATGATAATGAATCTTTCATTCTTAGGACCACGTAATCTGTATGGCCCTTGCACGCCTTCAATTAACGAATCTTGCTGACCTGGAGCAAACAACATCGAATTAAACCTACCTTTCGCAATAGCTACGCCAGCGCTTGTAAAAGATTTATGCACACTGTCTTTATTGAAAAGGATCTCCCCTTGTCCTCCTTGCACGTTTCTATAGTATCTTAAGAACTCCGAGGAATTATTTCTCATTACAATGTCCCCTGCCGTTATTTTAGCGTTTTTACCTTCGAGCTGGATAAACACTTTGTCAAACTGCTGAAGTTGTTGGGTATTGCCTTCTGGTTGAACTGGTATGTTTTGGTCTGAGATGACAGCCGTTATTTTAACATCCTCTGAAATTCTGCCCTCCAGCTGAAGATTAAGAACAGAATTGACAAAGACATTTTGATTGTTTCCAAATGAGATTCCTCTGGAGATATTTCCGCTTTTATTCAACCCTTCGCTGCTAAACAATTCTTCCCTTTTGTCAGGCACATAGGCATCGAAGATTTTTCGTTTCTCTGTGTAAAACCTTTTGTTGCTATAGCCTTTAGGATCTCTTTTATAAAATGGTTTAGCAAGCATTGGAGGTAACACTGTATAGGATATCAGAATTGAATCTACCCTTTGATTATAAATAATTTTTGCGCGGCCGCTTTGCAGGTCATAAGACACGTGCAATAAGGAATCTAATGGAGAAAGGACTTTGAGGGAGGAAGGAAGTACGAGGCTACTATCGGGAAAGAAAACATCTCCCTCTACTTTCACCCACTTAATTCGCTTGGAGTCGTCTTGAGCATAAACCCCATTATTTATACCAATCCACAAGCTCATAAGAACCGCTGGGAAGATAATGGAATAAATAAGCTTATTGGTTTTTAGCAAAACTTCTATTGGCTTCCTGGTGAATGAAAAGCCGGTTAGAAGCGGCTATTCACTTGAAAATAGCGGAAGTTGGATATAAAAGGTTGTACCAATATTTGCAAAAGTTTCAAACCAAATTTTACCTTTTGCATGTTCCACTCCTCTCTTAGCAACAGCTAGTCCAATGCCGGATCCAGCGTATTTGGTGCTAAAATTGGGAAGAAAGACCTTGTCCTTTATTGCATCCGGTATTCCACCACCATTATCTCCTATGCTTACAATAAGGGAAGTTCCATGCACCTCCAGCGAAACGATAATACGGGGAATCCTGTCGGAAGGTATAGATTGAATGCCATTAATTATGATATTAGTAAAAATACCGCTCATCATCTGAGCATCGCCCATAATGTGAAATTTACCGACAGCGATGTGGGTTTCTATGACGATATCTTTGTTATTGTTATAAAGCCCAATCGCATTTTGCAATACGGAGGTAACCTCAAAGACCTCATTTTTAGGTACCGGCATCTTTGCAAACAAAGAAAATGAGGTTGCGATATCACTTAGGTTATTGATGTGGTTAAGAAGTGCATTTAGCGACTTTTCTATTCTTGCTTCTATACCCTCCACGCCATCTCTAAATCCCATCTGCAAATGTTGAATGGTAAGCTTCATCGGAGTGAGGGGATTTTTTATCTCATGAGCTACTTGCTGGGCCATTTCTCTCCAAGCAGATTCCTTTTCGCTTTTAGATAAGGCAATCCTGCTTTCGTCTAGCTTTATCAACATTCTGTTGTATTCATTCACAACTAGACCTATCTCGTCGTTAGCTTCCCATTTAATCGGCTCATTCTCTCCACTTAAACTTGTTTTCTTCAAGCGAGAGGTGATCATCTTTAACGGTACGATGAGCAACCTTGTAGCGAAGTAAGAGAGGACAAGGAAGAATATAAAAATTGAAATAAAAATATTAAGAATGGTGGTAAGGACGTCGATGATCTGCCTATCTATCTCCTGCTTTGATTCAAAAAAAGGAAGACTTACAATTCCTATTACCCTACCCGTTTCAAAAGATTTGACCGCAGCATATACAGCATTATATTTCAACTTTCCTACCGACTCAGCCAACATAACTGTTTGGTTCTTTTGCTCCAATATTTTTGCATAGGCTTCAGGATTTATGAACCTTGAGAGAAGTCCGTTCTCATATATGGCGGGTTGACTAGTATAGATAAGCTTCCCACTGTTATTAAATAAATTGATATCAGCCTCTGTATATCGAGCGATCTGTTGCAGTGTATTTGATAACTTCTCCTTACTCGAATGACTCTTCCACGAATTTTCAACATATGCTGAAATATTTGTACTCACACTCTCGGCCTTTTTTATAAACGAAATGTTCAGATTGTCGTGATAGGAAGTACCAATGATACTGAGAGTAGTGATCGTGACGATGAAAAGGGGTAGAAAAAATGCGATATTTAGATATATCTGGATTTTTGTAGAATAATTGCTTCTGATATTAGACCATCTGAAGTATGAGGCGATGACCGTAAGAAAGATAAGTATGAATAGAATGAAGATGGTAAGCAAGAAGGAGAAATTTGAAAAAACATCTTTTATTTCATAAGCCTCTGAAGAAACGATGATCCGTCTTCCGATTGAACCTTTTATAGCTAAATGGTGAATATTCCTATAGATCACACCCCGATCATATATGGTTGGATCTTCAAACATTACTTTTGGAAAATCCTTTTCATAGTTTACGCTTCCAGAGCTAGAGAGCAGTTCATTGCCATTATATATCGCGTAGCTAAATGTCCTTCCCTGTAAAGTAGAATAAAACTTTTGATCCACTAATAAGGATGGATAAACGTTATTCGGAATAATTCTTTTATTTTTTAATAAAACAAGAATACTTCCCTCCACCTCATTATTCCTCTTTACTTCACTGAATACTGCATATCGCCTAAGTCCACGTTTGTTTAGATCGTTCAGAAAAAATAAGTTTCTATATTCGGTCCTGTAGGTTGTTTTCTTCAACTCACGAATTGCTTGTCTATAATTGACAAACTCGGAATTGGCCTCAATGGGCATGCCCTCTGCATCAAAAATTGTAATAGAAATATCGTACTTGTCGAAGTAGTTCGACAGATAGATTTTCCTTATTTTTTGCTCTATAAAATCTTTGGAAGAAAAAACGCCGGTCAGTTTATTTCTTATAAAGGGGTCGTTTTCTACTTTTTCTCGGACATCGTTCAATAAGAACTCCCCTAGCACATCGTTTTCTAAAAGCAACTGTGAAGCAAATTTTGTTTTATTAATGAGGGTTTTCTCTATGTTAGATTTATATATAGCATAAGCCCCAGCCATCGCCGAGAATGCCGACGCAGTAAGCAAATAAATATAGGTGGTATACTTTATGGTGCTTAAGTATTTGGTAAAGTCAAGGCGAATGATCAATCCAAAGTAGGCTATGCTTAAAAACACTATGGGCACATCATCTTTGATATAGAAAGCTAGAATTATTATAAATACGAAAGTCCCTGCCAGGAACATCCAAAAACCACCTATGGAGGATTTGATATAAATGGCAGAAAATATCCTTGCCGAAATATGGGTAAGTACGAAGAAGTTGATGGAGATAAGTGTAAAGATGACAATACTAATTACACGAAAAACATTAAAATCTATATTGTCTGTAATATCAAACGACCATTGTGAATTGAAATAAATAATCTTCAGGATATAGTAGACATAGTACAAAGCCGTGTGAAAAACAACTATGCCAATGAAAGCAATAGCGTTCTTTTGAAAGACAGTGCCTCTCGCTACAAAATATATAATCTTGCTTTTCTTGTAGTTGTTAATTAGATACAATGAAAAGAGGAATATAGCTACAGTGTTTAACAATAAATCACCCAGGGACGGTGACCAGTTTGACGAAGCAAAATATTTGGAATTAAATATATCAGGTTCTACAAAAGCGTAGGGAAAATGAAGTAAAAGCATGACACCTCTGATACTAAACAATGAGAGGGCCGTGAGCAAAATGGCGTAATCTGTCTTCCCGATTTGGTTAAGATAGCTTGTCCACTTAGAGATGTAAATAAAAAAACAAAGGATGAATATTATGCAAAAAACAATAAAACAGAAAATAGCATTTTTATTCGCGACATTATTATTACTAAATAATTCTACCGAAAATTGAAAATCCCCGTCCGGGGAATAAATAGCATAGGGAGACTCTTCATCCGTAGAGATAGAAATATTTGCATAGGGAAATATGGAAGGGTTTATACCTGAGTGGATGAAATTGTTTTCGATCGGATACTTATGGTATAGGGGAATGAGACAATATATTTCATAGCTATGATCCCTAACAAGCAAGTCTTTTTTAGAAACGAGGAATTTGCCACTCTTTAAATTTACAAAGTGATAGTTATAATCCCCCTTTAGGACTTCTATGCTTACGGGGAGCTTATTGTCTGACCAGTAAAAAAGTGAATTGTCTCGATAAATAAAAAGAGGATAGTCAAAATTATCGTGTAACTCGGAAAATGTAGGCTTGGTGGTATTGTTTAAATATTGATATACTTCATCAATTTTAATTTCTGCTTTTGAAAACTCTTTTTTAATGTTCTCCCTGATTATAACAA
>DASVUU010000876.1:0-1715 GCA_036386935.1 Cytophagaceae bacterium
CAGATGCTTTGGCGCCTCTAAAGATTCCACTTGAACCGCCATTTTTGCCCTGAGTTTTCCACGGGCCGTTATCGCTGGTAAATATAATTAGAGTGTTTTGCTCTAGGCCTTCATCTTTAAGCGCCTTCAGTAGCCGTCCAATGTGATGATCGATTTCCTGTACTACATCTCCATAACGGCCATAAGTGGAATTTCCTTCAAACTCTGGCGATACATGTAAAGGCACGTGTGGCATAGTATGGGGCAGGTATAGGAAGAACGGTCCATCTTTATTCTTCCCTATAAATTCAATCGCCTCATCGGTATATCTTTTTGTGGTAAATCTTTGATCAATATGCTCTGGAAGCACCTCTTGATTCCGAATGTAATAGTGCGGAGTCATATCATTACTGAAAGGAATCCCAAAATAGTAGTCAAATCCTTGTGTCGTTGGTAGGTATTGGGGCAAGTGACCAAGATGCCATTTTCCGATGATTCCGGTGGTGTATCCTTTGGTTTTCAACTGTTCGGCAATCGTAATTTCAGAAGCAGGAAGACCTTCCTTAGCGGTTGGGAATAAGACAGCGTTTACGCCTGTTCTTACAGGATATCTACCTGTGAGAAGAGCAGTACGCGAGGGAGAGCAATAGGGGCTAGCAGAATAGGCCTGAGGAAATTGGATTCCTTCGTTTCCAATGGCGTCAATATTTGGTGTATTTATTTCCGTATTTCCTGTGATACTAAGGTCGCCATACCCCAAATCATCTAAAAAAATGAGGAGTATGTTGGGTTTTGAAGACTTCCCCTGCCCCTTAGACGTATTTATTCCTGCGCTCAGTAAAAGGGCCAATGCTATAATTGGCGCACCAGCCCTTCTGAACCTAACTAAAGAACTATATTTTGTAATAACGTTTTTATTATTCTTAATCATCATTTAGGATTTTGTATTTCAATCAACTCTAGGCAGAACCTAACGGCTGAGGTAGAAACTCTTGTTCGTCAAATACCTCAGGACCGTCTGCTGCCAGCTCACTTCCCTCCTTTTTGGATTTTAAGATAGGCCATAGAAACTGTGCATACCACTCTTCATTCTGGTAATACTTCAAACCATAAGCCTTAGGATACTTCCTTGTAATTAGGCCGGTGCCAAAGATGATATCCCAGATGAAAAACATATTGCCAAAGTTTCCTTTGTAATTTCCAATTCCGTCATCGTTTGTGTCCGCATGATGGGCATGGTGTGTAGCGGGAGTCGAAATCAGCCGTTCCAATACCCATGCTATTGGATGAAGAATTCTATATTTATAAAACGGCTTGTCCCAGGCAATACTTGAGTGCGCAAATGTAGTGATGAGCGACTTCACGACTTTTGCAAAAAGCGCTGGAAAGCCCAGGCCCACAAAAGTTAATGTTGCCGTTACATAGGTTTGGCTGAAGAAAATTGTATAAATGACATTCTGTCTTGAGGCCATTGACATTCCCATGTAAGGCGCGGAATGATGGGTCCTGTGAAACCTCCATAAAAATGGCACTTGATGGTGCAAACGATGGTACCAGTATTGTGTCAGGTCATCCGTCACAGCGATAATCAAGAATCCCCACCAGAATGGAACCCACTCAAAGGCTGATTTCAACGAAGGAATAGCCTGTGGCAATAGTTTTAAAGTGAAATAAGTAACTACCGGTGCAACAATAATTTTCGGTAATACAAAACATACTACATCCAAAATACGCTC
>DASVUU010000877.1:0-2725 GCA_036386935.1 Cytophagaceae bacterium
TCAGCTTCAAATTGATCGGGCTACTGCTAAGAATTACTTTGATAATAACTCTAAATATACGATCATTGACATTACAAAACCTCTGGACGAATCTGCCCAAAATACTTTGGATAATTGTAAAATATGTTTAGTGAATTTAGAAATAATTAAGGAAGAAAATCAAGCTCTTGAAGCAATTTACATAAATAGTATGCAGGAGGGAAATATTATAAATTTATCTAAGCAGGCTCTCCGCAAAGATGATTTTAAATCCTGGTCTCTTTTGAATCCTAAACATTTTCAGCAAAGTATAGTAGAAACTGGCTATATTTACAGCCTTAGCCCATTTAGTGGTCAAATATTAAGAAGTAATCAATCTTTTTCTATTCATTATTGTCGGATTCTGCAACTATTAATATATAGATTTGAAGATATAGAAGTGTTTTACTTAATAAGTGGGGGTTGGAGCGGCGGTAAAATATGTATATTTTTTCCAAAAAACGAATTAATTATTAACCTATCACCTGAATGGGGAAGTTGGCTCAAACTACCCGAAATTATTAATGAGTTTAAATCCAACGCCGTTAGTTGCTCGAATCAGTTTAGAGCATATCTATTATCCAAAAACCCGAAGAAATTAGCCAACATTTTTGGAGCAGTACCTAATTTAGGTCATTATTTTTGGAATGATGTCACAGGCGTTTATTATTTATATGAAAACAATCTACTAGAGAAGATAGACCTGTTTTTAATCGAGACTCAAAAATTTTTAGACATTAAGGATATTTTTCCGGAAATATCTCAAGATAAGTTAATCTATATGTCAGAGTATCAAGATAATTTCCGAATGACTTTAGAGAACAACTATTTTCTTGTGCGAGTTACTGGTTCTTATATAAAAGAAGATTTAGCGAACCGGATATATCAAGCCTCTATTCAGAAATGCAGTACAGGCTTTATACAAGCAATAGCAGATGCAAAACAACATTTTCCTTTGTTGTGGATTAACCTACGTGGCCATAATAAATCTTGGATATCTCAAGTAGATGGATATGCAAACATTGTCAAAAAACTGTCTGAAAGTTATCCGAATATCGGCATATTTTTTGATGGTTATTCTAGTGAAAAGGAAACTATGGAAAAAATTATTTCTCTCATTCCTCCTAACGTAAAAACTTACAATGGTCTTGATTTGGCGATACACGAAACTATACCTTGGTCTTTTGCTATAGATAGTTACATAGCTGTTATTGGCTCTGGATTGACTCTAGTTTCTTGGATTGCCAGTAAAAAGGGAGTAGCTCATTCAGAAAAAGATCATTACGGTCAGATGATTTGGTGGTCAGAAGTAAGAGAAAATTCTATTGCACCAGCATTAGTACCAATTGATTGCATCAAAGAGATAGAAGGCTCTTATCCGGATAAAGGTTGGTTAAATTATGATTGCGACTGGCAAGTTATTTACGAGGAAATAGCTAAAGTTATTAGTAGTTTAGCTATTTCAAGGGAAGCACAAGACAGTGATAATACTGGCGTATTTAATGCAATAACAATAATTGGAGGTGACAATGAAGTTGACGCAAACTCAACTTAGAGGTACTTATAGAGAATTAGATCCCATTGAGGAGGATAGAAGCTTTTTGATTTTTTGCGAATTTGCTTTCCGAAATGGGCTTTCACTCCGACAAACGTACTTCAGTATTTATGTCGTGTTGATTAGTGGATTTATAGGGGTAAAAAATTGAAAATTAGGAGTAATTAAATGGCTTCAAAAGAGAGAGACTACACTGAAACCAATACACCAGCAAAAAAGGGAATGGATGAAAGTATGAAAAAAGTTTTTTTAGGGTATATTGATACGATTACAGATAAATTAGTTCACGGATGGGTTTGTAATTGTGAAGATTTTAACGAAACTTTATGGGTTGAGGTCTATGCTGATAACGTTAAGATAGGTCGTGCTCACGCTAATATTTACAGAAATGACTTAAAGGATAATGGGATAGGTAATGGTAATTACTCATTTAACTATGAGTTACCATCTGATGTAGCCGGAAAAAACATCTGCGTTAAAGTCTCATCTTACAATTTTGAATTGCCTAAGAGTAAAGGATTACTAGACACAGAATTCTTGGCGACACTTACCTTAGATGATTTGGTAACACCGCTTAACAAATTTCCAAGAAATAGTCATATTTTAGCTCATATTATCTACCACTATATGCCTAATGGCTGCCCCAGTGTTCAGTATTTTTGTGAGCCAACTATACAAGAAGATGAATCGGTTGATATTAACTTTTGCGGACGGTTGATAACTGCCTTTAGAGCATCCACATCCAAATTTTCCTCTGAAACAGCAAATTCAGGTATGTGGAAACTGATAGGAGAACTTTTTCATGGACCTCTCTATAATATCCTTGAAGAAGGAAATCCCCTCTCACTTGCGAAATGTCTTTGTAATGCTTATAGAGATGAACTCTGTCATGGATTTGCTCATATTGTAACACCCGATATGCAGAATCCAAAATCTGGAATAGGCACAAGGATGGTTGACAATCTAATGTCTTTAGGTGAAGCATTAGGAGTAATCCAATATGAAAACCCCGAGCAAGGAAGGTATGGAATAAATGTTTATGAAAACATTGATGATGTGGTATTGAAGATAGAAAAGAAGGTAGGTGTTCCAATTGGCAAGCCGAAAGTTTTTGGGTTGCACGGAATTAAGAATGGTGATAAAGTAATAGAT
>DASVUU010000878.1:0-4261 GCA_036386935.1 Cytophagaceae bacterium
TCTAAGACATTCAAACCCCGATGCACCGTCGGGGTTTATTTTTTTATCAATTTTAATATTTTTTCCAGGTCTTCGGGAGTGTCGACCCCATGACTCTCTATATCAGTCTCCTCAACAACAATCTTAAAACCATTCTCAATCCAGCGCAATTGCTCTAGGGACTCAGTCTTTTCAAGGCTTGAAGGTAAAAGTTTAGTAATCTCCTGGAGAATATCCTTGCGATATGCATAAATACCAATGTGTTTGAAGTAAGCGTGATGCTCTAGCCATTGTTCTAGCCAGACACCTCTTAGATAAGGAATGGTGCTTCTGCTAAAATACTGTGCCTCTTTCTTTAGATTGAATACAACCTTTGGAACGTTGGGATTGGAAAGTGTCTCCCTGTCAGTGATCCTCTTTACGAGTGTTGCAATCTCAACTTTTTCATTGAGCACTTGGCAAAGTTTATCTATTTGTTCAGGTTGGATAAATGGTTCATCGCCCTGAATATTGATTACAAAATCTACTTCTTCGCTGATATTTTCGAGGACTTCATTGCAACGGTCAGTTCCGCTGGCATGCGACTCCCTGGTCATCATTACATTTCCTCCAAAACTGGTCACATGATCATATATTTCCTTATGATCGGTAGCTACAATCACATCAGTTAAACATTTAGCTTTCAGCGCCTGCTCATACACCCTTTGTACCATGGACTTGCCAGCAATATTCACCAATGCTTTCGCGGGAAACCTACTAGATGCATACCGCGCAGGGATAATTCCAAAAATCTTCATCTCTAAATTTTAACCGTAATATTTAAGATTGCTTCGGCCTCACTTTAAGAGAAGTCGCCATGTTGTCTACCACCTCTACTTCACTTCCTTTTTCAATATAGTCTCCTGAAGAGTAGGCGTCATAGACTTCACCATCTATCATTATTTTCCCGCTCGGCCTGAGCACAGTATGGGCAATTCCAATTTTACCAACCAGGGATAATTTATTGAAATTACTTGTATAGCCCTGTTTAGATTCTTGACTGTCTTGAAGGATTATTTTTTTAAATGCCTTACTTTCCATAAATCTCGGAGCAGCAAATATTATCAATAAACCACCACCAATCAGCGCTACTACCAACACAATCATAGATTCTGTGAAAGCATCTGCCTCTACCATGGTGAAGTCCAGAAAATCATTATTCAGCATTACCAACACCAATGATCCCAGCGTAAGTATTATTCCTACAATTCCAGCAATCCCGAAACCAGGTATTATAAATATCTCAAGCAAAAGAAGAAGCAACCCAACCACAAAAAGTAAAATCTCCCAGTTCGCCGCCAATCCATTTAGATAGGACGGTACAAAATATAAAAGTGCTGCAACCACAGATACTAAAAGAGCAAAGCCGATTCCTGGAGATTGCAATTCAAAATAAATACCAGCAATAATTAATAATATCAGGATACTTCTCAGGTAAGGATTAAGAAAAAAGGCGATTACCTGGTCAGGGTAAGAAAGCTCAAACTTCTCAATTTCATAATTTTTAATGCCGTTTTTTATAAGGACCTCATCTAAAGAATTCGCCACACCTTCACAATAGCCGTTAGCAATGGCTTCCTCAGTTGTATAAGAAAGCACGCTCTTGATTGCAGAAGAATCTTTGTTCATACTACCCACCATTTTTTCTGCCAACACTGGGTTCCTGCCATTTACCTGAGCCGTAGACCGCATTAAAGACCTCATATACGACTGATACTTCTCTGGAGCGGGCTCCCCTGACTCGGTCACAACAGATGCCGCGCCAATATTGGATCCTGGAGCCATGTAAATGCTATCACAGGAAATAGAAATAAGCGCACCAGCGGATGCCGCATTTTTATTTATGAAAACCCACATGGGCTTCTTTTCATCTAGAAAAGCCTTGCGTATCTCATCCGCGCTATTCAATGCGCCCCCGTAAGTATCCAGATCTACCAATATTATATCCGCATTGGAATGCTTTGCCCGGCTAAGGCCAAGCTCCACGTACCTGCTGATCGGAGGCCCTATCTCGTCCCTGATGCTCAGTACGAAAACCTTCTTTTTCTGCCCAAACCCATTGCCAACACCAAAGAGTAAACACATCGCTAGGACAAAAAGGTATTTTTTCAATGGTTCAAAACTTATATCTAACATGACAATTCCATTTTATTCAATCTAGCTTGGGATACTTTGAGGTTCTTAGCCTCTATGCTGTGGGCGCATCCCGCGAAAAGCGGGACCAGGCTATCCACTTCAAGTCCTCGTTCACGACGAAAGGGTCGTGAACTGTGGGCTTTGCGTTTCTATCCCTTTCGCAAACAATTTCTTCTAGCAAACATAAACAAAGTCCATACCTAGCTATTTAAAGCTGTAAGAAGCTAAGGCTTTAAGTAGAATTGATAATTCTTATTTTACCTTTGCAGCAATCTACTTCATTCTCTTTGAAAACTCAATATTCGCTTTAAAAGAATATATTATACAAAGACTTAACAACGAATGGCTCTCAACTTCTTCAATAGACAAAAAGCTACTGCTGTCCAATCCATCAGATTTGGAGAGGGCAATATTTGGAAAATAATTATTGAGAGCACCCTATCTACATTGTTCATAGAAACGCGGGAGCCAGAAAAACGACAAGTAAAGTTCCATGCAGTAGATTTGAAAAATAAGAAAGCCATATGGGAATATACAGACACTGAAGAACGATGGTGGCTTGGCCTGGAAGATGCTTTACCAAATGCGGTCCTTATTCATGGATATAGAAATCCGAAATTTCCAGATCATAAAGGCCTGATCGCACTGGATCCAGTAAGGGGAAAAATTTTATGGAAAAATCCTAACTGGACATTTATAAATAAATCAGGTTCGGCGGTATTGGTATCGACGGAAAAAGAAGATACTGTCTTGCTGCTCGACCCGAAAAATGGTACTGTCCATCAAGAAATGAGCGCACCTGAGGCGCCCGCACCGTCCGAAGCAGCTTCCCCCAAAGTCATGACTGGGCAGGCTATATCAACTGACAATGGGACTTATGAGAAGATCAAATCATTGGTTGTTGAAAGGACTCAGCTGCATCTTATAGAAGAAATCAACTATTTGGAACACAATGGTCATATTATTATCTCTTTTTACGTCCTCGATCATATTAGTAATGACGTTACCAAGGCAGTCGCGAATCCTGGACAAGACAGCAACAATAATGTGCTTACCCATATGTTATGGATTCTAGACAAAGACGGCAATCAAAAGATCTTAAATACATTAGGTAAAAATTTGAAAGGAATAAGTTCTGATCCTTTTTTTGTTTTTGATAATATGGTAATTTTCCTAGCTGATAAAAATGAATTGATGATATATGGACTTGAATAAGACAATGCTAAGATTTTATGTTTTTTGTTTCCTTGCATTCTCTTTGGGCTTAAACATCCCAGGTTTTACAAGCCCTCTCGACTCTATTGGCGTAGAAAAGAAGAAAGGAAAAATTTATATTTTACATAAAACGGAAGCAAAGGAGACTTTTTTTTCAATTTCAAAAAAGTACAATGTAACTGTCGGTGCTCTGAAGACTGAAAATCCTGAAATAGCCTCCGGCCTCAAAGTTGGCCATATCATACAAGTGCCTTACAAAGGAAAATTGCCTACTGCCAGCAAAAACGAACAGGCTAAAGCACCTACATCAAATACGGCTTCCAGCTCAAGTTCAAAAACGCACACGGTAGCGTCCAAAGAAACACTCTATTCTATTTCCAAAAAATATAACGTCTCGGTGGACGAATTGAAAAGAGCTAACGGTAATTCAAGCAGTTTGCAACCAGGTGACAAAATAATCATCCCAACTAAAGGATCTCCGAGCCCGGTTGTGGCAAAAGAATCACCTAAAAAAGAGGAAAGAATCGAGGAACCTGCACCTGTTAGTAAACCTGAAAAGGCGGTTGTAAAATCTGAACCAAAACAAGAGGAAAAGAGAAAAGAAGAGCCTCGCCCTGCTAAATCAATGAAAGAGGCACCGGTTGCATATAAGCCAGATAACGAATCTAGTTTTAAGAAAATAACCGAAAGTGGCGTTGCTGAATTGCTAGATGACAAGTCTGGATTTCACGTCGGCTTACACAAAAGCGCTCCGGTTGGTACGATCATTCAGGTAAAGAACACAGAAAACAATTCTAAAATTTTTCTAAGGATTATCGGCAAGTTAGAAACCGAAAACTACGGTAGAACCATACTTAAAATGTCTCCTAAAGCCTTTGAAAGACTTGGTGCA
>DASVUU010000879.1:0-7254 GCA_036386935.1 Cytophagaceae bacterium
CGCAGTTTACCTTTTGATCTTAGTGGGTGGAATTGTAAGAAGCACTGGTTCTGGAATGGGGTGCCCGGATTGGCCTAAATGTTTTGGTCAATGGGTTCCCCCGACGGAAGAAAGTGAGATTCCTTCGGATTACAAGGAATTGTATTCTTCAAAAAGAAAAGCTAAGAATGAAAAAATTGCCTCTTATTTGAGAATGTTTGGATCAGAAAATCTTGCCAATAAGATCGAAGGAGATGCTTCTGCATACACCGAGTTAGATTTCAATAGGATCAAAACCTGGACGGAATATTTAAACAGGGTTTTAGGTGTAATTATTGGGATCTTTGTTTTGCTGTTTGCGCTATACTCTTTATCCTTCCTCAAGACACATCCAATAATCACATATTTAAGTTTTGCTTCTTTAGTTCTTGTGATTTTTCAGGGATGGCTTGGGTCGATTGTTGTTTCTACCAATTTATTGCCTTTTACCATTACTGTTCATATGCTTGTTGCGCTTGCAATAGTTGCCTTAATTATATTAGCGCTGATTGGGTCATCTTCCGGCGGTTTGGACATCGCCTCTACTCGAAACGGTCCTACATTAATTCTTATTCCCCTTCTTATCCTTACAATTGTTCAGATAATTAGTGGTACTCAAGTAAGAGAAGAAATAGATACCATTTCATCCTCCATGAATTATCTAAATCGAGAATTTTGGATCTCAAGGTTAAGCGAGATATTTAATTTTCATAGGATTGTTTCCTACCTAATTATTGTTGGGCATGTAATATTGGTCGTAGTAGTCAATAAAAAATACGGTTCGACATCATATCTTTTGAAGACGACATTTGCATTATTTATGGTTGTAATGAGTGAGTTGGTTGCTGGCTTATCGTTGGCAAGCTTTAACATTCCTGCGATCATTCAGCCTTACCATTTACTAGCTGGTACGCTTATTTTTGGGATACAATTTTTCTTGTTAATATATATTGCTAATCGCAATGAATTGAGAACACAGGTTAATAATTAGACATGATAGCTGATAAAATCAATATTGATCTTGAAATACATAGTCCTTTAATGAAGCTAAAGGCTTGCATGGAGTTGCTGAAGCTAAGATTATCTTTTCTTGTAGTATTTTCCGCAGGGATGGGATACATATTAGGTAACGTTGGCTCAATAAAGACTTTCCATTTTATTATTTTTCTTATTGGTGGGTTATTAACAACAGGGGCTTCAAATATCATTAATCAAATTATCGAAAAAGATCTGGATAAGTTAATGAAGCGTACTTCCAACAGGCCACTTCCTACCGGTAGAATTTCCGTCAATGAAGCAATGATATTCGGTTTCATAATTGGAATCGTTGGATTTGCGCTTTTATTTGTTGTAATAAATCCATTAACAGGAATTTTAACACTTATCTCATCTATCCTATATGGCTTTGTATACACTCCACTTAAACGGATCAGCTCGATTGCGGTATTAGTAGGTGCCATCCCCGGTGCTTTGCCTCCATTAATAGGTTGGGCGGCCGCTACAAATGGGATTAGTATTGAAGGAATAATGCTTTTTGGAATCCAATTTATTTGGCAGTTTCCGCACTTTTGGGCGATTGCCTGGGTATTAGATGATGATTATAAAAAAGCTGGATTTAAACTTCTTCCCTTTGCCGGCGGTAAAACTTTAAATACTGCATTTCAAATAATGATTTATACTTTAATGCTTATTCCCTTGGGATTGATTCCAGCTAAATTAGGGCTTACCGGGTTAAATTCTGCAATTATTACAACCGTTTGTGGAGTTATTTTTTTAATGCAAACGTTCTATTTGATGAAGGAGTGTTCCAATAAAGCAGCGAAGCTTATTATGTTCGGTTCATTTTTTTATTTACCAATAGTTCAAATCGCTTTCGTATTAGATAAATTATAACAACATGGCACAAACATCTCTATTGATCGAAGAACCACAAAGGCCAATGGCCATGCATCCGAAGAAGTTTGCATTGTGGCTGTTTATCGTAACTGTGATAATGATATTTGCGGCTTTAACAAGCGCGTACATTGTAAGAAAGGCGGACGGAAATTGGCTTGAATTTCCTCTACCAACTATTTTGTGGATTAACAGTGGAATTATACTGCTGAGCAGTGCGACCATCCAATGGGCATATATTTCTGCCAAAAGAAATGAATTCGCAAATTTGAAACTGGCGTTGATTATTACCTCTTTCTTGGGAATAGCATTCCTGGTGGGTCATTTTGAAGCGTGGAAGGATCTGGTAAATATGAAAGTGTTTTTCGGAGGAAGTACAAGTAATCCATCGGGTTCATTTTTATATGTAATTACCGGGGTGCATGCTGTCCATTTAATTTCTGGAATTATATTTCTTTTAGTAGCCTTATTTTCAAGCTTTAATTTCAAAATCCATTCAAAGAACATGGATCAATTAGAAATGTGTGCAACATATTGGCACTTTTTAGATTTTCTTTGGATATATTTGTTCAGTTTTTTATTACTCAATAATTAAATTTTTAAACCGGAATATGGCAACAACAGCGGTAGTTGACAACAATGAGAATCTTTGGGATGGGGGAGTAGAACCATTAAGAGCGAGCTATGGCAAACTCATGATGTGGTTTTTTCTGTTATCAGATGCACTTTCATTTTCTGCATTATTAGTGACGTATGGCTTAAGCCGTTTCAGTCACTTTGCATGGAATCCTGATATCCATGGAGCTATTTTTAAATTTTCTCAGCATTACTGGCCAATTCCAGAAAAGGTCTTTACCCACATACCTTTCGCACACATCAATGCTCCACTAGTTTTCGTGGGAATCATGACCTTCATTCTTATCATGAGTAGCGTTACCATGGTTTTAGCGGTAGAAGCTGGACATAGAATGGACAAGGAAGATGTTCAAAAATGGATGCTTTGGACAATCTTAGGTGGTATTGCTTTCCTAGGGTGTCAGGCCTGGGAGTGGACCATCTTTATCGAAGGATCTGAGCATGGCTTCACGCTTGCAAATGGTACGAAGATATTTGGTGCAAATCTTACTCAAAATGAATATGGCCCACCATTATTTGCTGACCTATTCTTTTTTATTACAGGTTTCCATGGTACCCACGTATTGAGCGGGGTTGTGATAAATATTATTATCTTTTATAACGTTTGTATCGGAACCTATCAGAGAAGAGGACACTATGAAATGGTAGAGAAAGTTGGTCTTTACTGGCACTTTGTGGACTTAGTATGGGTGTTTGTATTTACATTCTTCTACCTTGTTTAATTAGAATCTTAACATAAAATTATATGTCACACGGACACGATCACGACGAGCACTTTACATCAACCAAGGTTTTACCTAGGGATGCGAGTAAGATTGCAAAAATCTGGAAAACTGCAGGGATACTTGCTGCCGTTACCGCGGTAGAATTCGTTGCAGCGTTTACACTGCCTAGAGGGCACATGTTAACTGCTCTATTTGTTTTACTAACGTTTGTGAAAACCTTCTACATTGTAGGAGAATTCATGCATTTAAAATACGAAGTGAAGACTTTGATTTGGTCAATTATAATTCCGACTCTATTTATAGTTTGGCTGATTACAGCGATGTTAGTTGAGGGTAATGCTATCCTTACACTGAGAACCTGGATATTCGGAGAGTAAAAGCTACTCTTCCTTCATTTTTCTTAAATAATCATTATGAATTCAAAGGTTAAAATTGGACTGCTAATTGTTTTATTAGTTATTCCGATTTTAACCTTTCTCTTTTTGAAGATATTTGGTAGTAATCATTACACGCTGCCAGTTTACTTTGCCGAAGACTCGGTGCAGGTAAATGGAAAATATAAGGTTACAAAAGCACATCGGGTCCCTAATTTTAATCTTGTCGATCAAGATGGGCGCCAGGCTAGCATGACACCCTTGCGGGGTAGCATTCTCATTACAGACTTTTTCTTTACTCGTTGTGAAGGCATATGTCCAAAAATGTCCACTCAATTAACACGTGTGCAAGAGGCTTTCAAGAATGATAAGGATGTGAAGATTATCTCCTTCAGCGTCGATCCCAGTAATGACAATCCAAAAGTTCTGAAGCAATATGCCTCCCTGTTTAATGCCGATTCTACCTGTTGGACATTTATTACAGGCAATAAAGATTCAATTTATTATCTGGCGCAAAAAGGTTTTTTCCTAACTGCAATGGAGGATAGAGAAAGGCCGTTGGAATTCATACACAGCGAGAAGCTTGTATTGGTGGATAAACAAGGTTGGATTCGGGGATATTATAACGGTACAGATAAAGAAGAGGTAGATCGCATGATCACTGAAATAAAGGTATTGCAACAAATATATGCTGACAGATAGCACAGTAAAACAGAACAATGTTTTTTTATGGATAATTGGTATCCTTTCCATCGCCGTTCCTGTTTTAGTAGCTACTTTATTCTACATTCCTCAAACCGGTAATCTTGGAGATATAGATGTATCTTTTTTGCCTCATCTAAACGCGGTCCTAAATTCCTGCACAGCAATTGCACTGATTTCTGGATTCTATTTTATCAAAAATAGTAATAGAAGATATCACATTACTTCTATGTTATCGGCATTTGGCCTATCTACGCTATTTCTAGTATCCTATGTAATTTACCATTATCAAGGAACACATACCCTATATGGCGACTTGGACCACAATGGACTGTTAGAATTAAGTGAAAAGGGTGCAGCAGGATCATTGCGATACGTTTATTATTTTATCCTAATCACGCATATTGTCCTAGCGGCTATCGTTGTACCATTTGTATTATTTGCGGTATATTTTGGAATTAGTAAACAGTACACTAGACATAAGAATACGACGAAATATACATTTCCTATTTGGCTTTATGTTGCAGTGACGGGGGTAATAGTTTACTTTTTAATCAAGCCATATTATATTTAGTTCTTGCAACTTTTAGAATTAGGAGTTGTTATAGTAAAATAAACACTAGACATGCGAAAATCACTTCTCTATCTATTCTTAATAGTAATTATGGTAACAATTGCAGACGTAGCCTATGGACAATGCGCTATGTGCCGAGCAACCGTTGAAAGCAATGTAAAGACGGCTAGTGGGGCAGGGAAGGGCTTGAATAATGGTATTTTGTACTTGATGTCAATTCCTTACATCATATTTTCCTTTATTGCTTTTTTTTGGTATAAATCAAGCAGGAGTAATGCTCAAAAACAAGAGAAGATTTGGAGTGTATTAAAACGAAGCTTAAGCTGATACCTCTTTCGGTGGGATGAAGACTTTCTCGAACATCTGAACACATTGCTTTCAAACTTCATCCAAGATTTCAGAATAATTAACAAGTTGTAGTCACCGAGCTAGAAAGGTCTTTTAAAACGTTCTAGCGTTTCCGTGTAAAATTACCATTTCAACTTTTTCAGGGAATCTATATTCACAGACCCTGTGTTTCGGTGGATCATTACAAGGATCGCAAGACCAACCGTAATCTCGGCCGCTGCTACTGCCATTATAAAAAATACAAATACCTGCCCAGATGAGTCACCATGATGGACTGAAAATGCCACCATAAGCAAATTAACGGCATTCAACATCAATTCAATTGACATAAAGATGATGATGATATTTTTTCTAACTAGCACGCCAATAATTCCTATTGAGAATAGGATAGAAGATAGGATAATGTAATTATTAAGTGAGCTAGTAAAATATTGTAAGAAATTATTCATTTGTTGATGTTAAAAATTAATTCTATTTGCTCAGGTATTAATGGTCTCTTAGATCCTTTTTTCCTAACATCACGGCCCCGATCATAGCAGAAAGGAATAAAACGGATGATATTTCAAAAGGAAGTAAAAACTCGTTAAATAAAACTTTTCCTAGGTTCTTTACATAACCAATGTCGGTACGCGCGAGGCTGCTCGCTGTTTCTATGTTCGCACCTTTCAACGCACCAAATAATGTAATCATTAGCAAGGCACCTGATATGATGGCTGCTAGTTTTATAAAAACAGGCTGTGCTGGTTCTGCATCCTTATTTAGATTCAATAGCATAATTACAAAAAGGAATAAAACCATGATAGCGCCTGCATAAACGATGATATTTACTATTGCTAAAAACTCAGCGTGTAATAAAAAAGCAAAGTGGCCCGCGATAGCAAAAAAGGTAAGGATAAGAAAGAGGACAGAATATACAGGGTTCTTAGAGAAGATAACCAGCAAGGCACCGATTATCGCAATGCTTGAAAGGGTTAAAAATACTATTTGATTCATTAGCGTTTCGTAAACTTAGCCTTTATAAACGGCATTTAATAACTACAAAATAAAATCTATTGCTTTTATTAAGCAATAGATTTTAATAATATTAATCCAATCCATTAATTATTTGCTTGGATTGCTCAATGGCTTCATTTCCTTGTAAGGTTTAAAAGTCTTCTTGTGAGCGGGCGTCCCCATTGGCTGAACAAGTTTATCCTTACCATATATAAAGTTTGAACGGTCATAGTTGGCAGGCATCAATTCCTCTGTAAGGTAGATGGCATCTTTAGGACATGCTTCTTCGCACAATCCACAGAAGATACACCTTAACATATTTATTTCATATGTCTCAGCATACTTCTCTTCCCTATATAAGTTTTCTTCTCCTGCTTTTCGTTCGCCAGCAACCATTGAGATAGCCTCAGCGGGACAAGCAACCGCGCACAATCCACAGGCAGTGCAATTTTCACGACCTTGTTCATCACGCTTCAGAATATGTTTTCCTCTATAGACCGAGCTGAAAGCTCTTTTTTCTTCTGGATATTGTAAAGTAGCAGATTTTTTAAAAAAGTGCTTTATTGTAATCAATAGACCACCAACTATTGCTGGAAGATATAGCTTCTCAGCAAGTGTCATCTCCTTTTTTACAACTACCTTAGACTTCTTAGTGAGTGATGGATACATATATGTGTGTTCGGGAGTACTTACCTATTATTAGAATTTATAGATTAACAATTAACAATACTATTCCTGTTCCAATTATATTAATAAGTGCAAGAGGAATTAGATATTTCCACCCAAGTTTCATTAATTGATCATACCTGAACCTAGGGACAGTCCAGCGAATCCACATAAAGAAGAATATAAAGGAGAAGATTTTGATAAAGAAAACAATTACTCCAATGATAGCAACCAAGTTTGGCGAAGGGATAAGGTCCATGAAAGGGAAGTTATAGCCGCCGAAGAATAACGCGGCCATAATTGCTGAGGAGATGAACATGTTTAC
>DASVUU010000880.1:0-14951 GCA_036386935.1 Cytophagaceae bacterium
ATGAAATGGTAATTACACTCACCGATGCACCAACTATTACTTTGGCCCCTGATATTACTATTTGCGCCAATCAGCCACAAGCTAGCCTAAACGCAACCTTGTCTAAACCCATAGGTGTTCAATGGAGCAGTGCTGGAATTGGCGAATTTTCGGCCTCAACTCAACCGAATACAACCTATAAAGCAGGGGCGAGCGATATCAAAGCTGGCCAGGTGGTGTTAACAATTACTACAGTAGCAGACGGTGTCTGTTTGCCTGTTTTTAAACCTGTCACTTTAAAGATTAGCTCTGGTCCCGAGGTCAATGCAGGAACAAATCAATCTGTATGTTCCAATAGCTCTACCATAAACTTGAATGGATCGGTTACGAAAGGTTCTACCACGGGAAAGTGGACGACCACTGCGGTAGGGGGCTCATTCAATCCTTCAGCCGATGTTTTGACTACCTCATATAGCCTGCCTGAAGCTTTTACCGCCGCAAGTATAGAATTTATTCTTACCTCTACTAATAACGGTTCTTGTGGAGTAGAAGACGATACCGTTACTTTTACATTTAGCAACTCCACCGGGGTCGATGCTGGGAAAGATCAGGAACTTTGTAGCAACCTTACATCCATACAGTTGTCAGGTGTGGTGAGCGGAGACAGTCCTCAGGGTCTGTGGGAAGGTGGACTGGGCACATTTAGTCCAGAACGAGGGACTCTCAATGCAACCTATAGGCCTACAGAAGAAGAAATTGCCTCGGGTTCCTTGATCTTAACACTAAGGTCAGTGAGTACCAATGGTTGCGCTTCATCTTCGGATGATGTCAAAATTACATTCTTAAAAATACCAGAAGCGCTTGCAGGCAGCGATAAATCGGTTTGCGCTAATAACGCGTCGCTAAGCCTTGAGGGTAGCGTAAAAAACGCGACAGGCGGTATATGGGAGACCTCAGCAACGGGAGGCCAATTTATGCCGAACAGTTCTGATCTTAAAGCCACTTATAAATTTACCGAGGCGGATACCAAAGGTTCTCTGACCTTTAAACTTACGACTCTAGGAAATGGAAATTGCGAGGCGGCATCCGATGAGGTCGTATATACTTTTACCCAACCGGCGGTAGTAAATGCCGGCGACGACACGACTGTCTGTACGAGTGTCAATGAGATCGCTTTGTTAGGCACTATTAATGAAAATATAAATGTAAAATGGACTACTTCGAATGGAACAGGAAGATTTACATCTGAAAGTAGTTTGGCAACAACCTACATTCCTTCGGCAGCTGACAAGGCTAAAGGTGGAATTACTTTAACGCTATCAACCATATCTGATGGCAACTGTACTGTTGTGTCCGATGTTTTGACCCTCAACTTTGTCCCTGGCCCTACTGTTAATGCTGGTTTAAACCAATCTATCTGTTCTGGCAAGGCTACCGTTTCCCTTGAAGGAGTAGGTTCAAATACCTCAAGAGTTGAGTGGTCTACAGGAATCTCATCTTTTGCCCAGAGCTTGAAAGCTACTTATCAATTGTCTTCTGAAGAACAAAAACAGACAAAGCTTGCATTTTATTTGGAAGGACTTGACGCGAATGGATGTAGTGCTCGGGACACAGTAGAGGTTGCTATAACCAATGGCCCAACTATAAATGCAGGCCTAGATATTTCTATGTGTGCGAATAAGACAGAAGTATCCTTGAATGCTACGGCACCCACTGGCCTTTCACTATTGTGGTCTGCGCCCAATGGCGGAACTTTTGAAACTTCTGAAACTATAGAAGATCCACTATACAGACCTAGCCAAGCCGAAAAAGCTACAGGTAAAGCTACCCTCAAACTTTCTGCGCGAGCTGACGATGGTTGTACCTCCCTAGACAGCGTTGATGTCACCTTTACGGATTCACCAACCGTCACGCTTGGTAATGACTTAACAATTTGCGCAAACAATACTTCCGCACCTCTCGCAGGTACATTCACCGTGGCAAAGGGTGTACTTTGGACTAAAACGGGCGATGGTACCTTTTCAGATGCAAATAGTGCGACTTCCACTTATAGCCCCGGGCCAAACGATATAAAAACAGGAAGAGCAAATTTGACATTGACGACGGTTGAAAATGGAAACTGTGATGCTGCATCAGACAATTTAGAAATTATCATAAACCCATCACCAGTGCTTACTGTAAACGCTGACGAATCTGTCTGCAAGAGCATTCCCATTATCAATTTAGAAGGGGTTTTAGAAGGAATTAGCCAAGCAAAATGGACAACCAACGGTGAGGGCAATATAGCTCCATCTGCAACATCATTGAATGCAAGCTATACCCCCACTGCTGGCGATGTTGCAAAGGGTTCATTAAATTTTATATTAACTTCTCTTGACCATGGTTTGTGTGAGGCAGTACAGGATATCTACACAGTTACATTTACCAACAATGCAGGAGTCGAAGCAGGAGTCGATCAAAGTGTATGTAGGACTAATAATAACGTACGACTTATCGGAAAAATAAGTGGAACAAACCCTTCAGGGAAGTGGAGATCGCTAGGTATGGGTGAATTCAATAGGCCAACAGAGCAGTCCCTAGATGTACAATACATACCGAATGAAGCTGACTTTACTGCTGGAAAAGTACAATTGATATTAGATGCTACTGACGAAGGTTGCGCAGCATCGTCAGATACAGTCGACGTTACATTTATCCCTGAACCTACCGTAACTATCGGCGAAGACAAGACTGTCTGCTCAAATAGTGAAAATGTACCCCTCAATGCTACTATCGTAAATGGGGAGGGCGGAATTTGGGAAAGCTCAGGCACAGGATTTTTTGGGGACCAACTTGCACCGAACACAACCTTCACTCCCTCTCCAGCCGACATTGCCGGCGGCAACATTACGCTTACATTTACAACCACAGACAATGGCAATTGCCCTTCAGCGACAGATGATTTGACAATGTCTTTCATCCTTGCACCAACGTTAAATGCCGGTAATGATACTTCAATTTGTGCAAGCAGTCCATCTATAAATTTAAAGGGGACAATGTCTGCACAGGCAAACATCACATGGGACTCCGAAGGGACAGGGTCATTCTTGAACAGAAATTCTCTTAATCCAACCTACAACCTGAGCGATGCAGATGTAAGTGCTGGTAGGGTAAATCTTATCCTGCGACTAAGTGAAAGTGGAAGTTGCAGCGCATCAGCTGATACAATTAAAATTAATTATACACCTGCCCCCTTAGTTACATTAGGCGAGGATATGGCAGTATGCACTAATAGCACAAGTATTCCGATAATGGGTACCCTTCAAAATGCGCAAGAGGGAATTTGGTCTAGTACGGGCAGGGGAACGTTTTCAAATCCGTCTGCTGTACCAACAAATTATTCCCCAACTGCAGATGACAAGGCAGCTGGGAGTGTCACAATGACATTTACTACTACCGGCAATACAAGCTGTGAAGCCAGCACTGCTGATATTACGATAAACTTTACACCAATCCCTACACTTGAGGCTGGTGAAGATGTCTCTGTTTGTTCTAGCAACGCTTCGGTAAACTTGAAAGGAACACTGTCGTCCCCTTCAGACATTGTCTGGAGTTCAAATGGAACAGGAACCTTCTCGCCAGACAACACATCACTTAACGCAATTTATAAAGTGAGTGCTGCCGATATGTCCATGGGGGATATCACTCTTACCCTTTCTACCAAATCAGTAGAAGGGTGTGAAGTCGTAAGCGATAACCTGAAGGTTTCCGTGTCTAATGTAATCGGACAAAGCCCATCTATTGTTACAAGGAGTGTCACAAAAACTCGCGATGCTGAATCTTCAAACTATATTAACTTTCAAGTGTTATTCCCTGAGTCAATGCAAGAGGTACTAACAATTCGAAGAAGGTCTATTTTGCCATCCAGCTCAGATTTCATAGACGTTGGCACAGCTACGGTAAATGATATCAAATTCACTGACAATAACCTGCCCAACCATGATGCTTCCTATGAATATGTGATTTCGGGAAAGAATATTTGCGGGGAGGAGATAGAGAGTGTTGCTCACCATACAATCAAGTTAACCTCTGTGACAACGGAGATTGATACAGCTTTTATAATCACTTGGAATCCATATACAAACTGGCCATCAGGTGTTGAAAGCTATGAGGTGTACATAAATAAAAGTGGTGAAGGCACTACATTATATCAAAAAGTTGGTGGAGGTGTAAATCAAGTTTCCTATCTGGGAACAAGAACTAGCAATCCTCCATGTTTCATTGTAAAAGCTAAGGAGAAAGCTTCTAACCCTCAGGAAAGCTGGTCGAATAGTACCTGCGTAGAATTTCCTAAAGAGGGTTTAAGTCTAGATATGATACCAAATGCAATATCACCGAATAATGACGGCAAGAACGATGTATGGGATATTGATAATATTGAAAAATATGACAACGAGGTGACAATTTTCAACCAATGGGATAATAAGGTTTATTATAAGAGGGGATACACCAACGACTTCAGTGGAGAGAATCTTCCAGATGGTCAGTATTACTATCTTATCAAGTATGATGATTTTACACAAAGAGGGACATTGTTGATTGTCCGTTAATTACAGAATAATGATATTTAGATTACCAATTATAGTAGTACTGTCGCTGTGCGCTTTTATGAAAACATATGCGCAGCAGGATCCACAGTTCAGCCAATATATGTTTAATAAGATGTTGTTAAATCCTGCAGGTGCAGGTAGCAAAGGACGTGTGAATGTAAATGCATTTTATCGTGCACAATGGCTCAATTTACCGGGCGCTCCTACCACAATAGGTCTGCTTGTCGATGCTCCTATCGCAGGCAAGGGAATTGGAATAGGACTCGGAGTATTTGAAACAAAGACCGCCAACCTTAAATTTACAAGGGTAAATACAAATTATAGCTATAAGATACGTATTCAAGAAACGTCCTCCTTTACATTCGGACTTCAGGCTGGTGTGGTACAATACAGCGTAAATACTGATGACCTTAGGCTTAGAGATCCAATTGAAGAAGATCAGACTTTCTCCGCAAGTAACTTAACTCAAATTATTCCAGACTTTGGATTTGGTCTTATGTTTCGGGCAGAGAGCTTCTTTTTAGGCCTATCTATCCCGCATTTACTTCAATCGAAAGTAAAATTTTTAAACACCACTCTTGCGAAGCCTGACTCGACCAAAGACATATACGCAAGAGTATTCCGTCACTATTACCTTACAGGGGGCTATACGATACCTATCAATTATGATTTGTCCATTCAGCCTTCGTTTATTATCCGGTATGTCCAAGGTGCCCCAATCGGCTCCGATGTGAACGTGAATGCATCTTACAAGAATTTAATTTGGGCAGGCGCCGGAATTAGAACTAGCAATTCCAAAGCTTTAATATTAATTTTAGGGCTAAATGCTGGTAAAGCTATAAATCAACAAATCTTGTTTGGATACTCTTATGACGCAACCATCGACAAGACTGCTTTTTATGGAGGTGCCACGCATGAGGTGATGGTAAACTATATGTTCAAACCGAGCGCCTCTAAAAAGAAATCTAATAAACCCTTCTTTATCAAGTAATATGTCTAAAGTAATTTCCTTTTTTTTACTTTTTTTTATTTTTCAATATTCGAATGCTCAGACGTTCCAATTTGGCAATTCTGACACTTCTAAATTCGAGGAAAGATTAGCTAGAATTGCTTGGCAACAATATCCCGGCAATGATTTTGCAAAATTGAGCTACTACAATCCAATATTTCATTACGGCTCACTTGAACTGAAAGTAATGGACCTGACAGATAAAAAGATGAAAAGTCCTGAAGAAAAATTGAAGATTCAGGAGGAGATGTTGAATTCACAAAGGAATTTATTGAGGGCAGAAGTATACAAAAGATACGAGAAATATATTTCTACCATCGATATACATAAGCTGCGAGTGAAGGCTGCCGAGGAGGCTCACCTAATTCACTTAATCACTTCGAAAAAATTTAAAAACGAAGAATCGAATCTGGATGATTATAATAAATCCTTTCTGTTGTTCAACAATGCTGAAGAGGCAAGGCTAAACGCCGAAAGTAATTTAGCGATAGCAAAGATACATTTGGAAGAATTAATAGGAGTGCGGCTTGAGCAATTGTCTGGTTATAAACAAGAGAATAATTCCATAGTAAAAAAAGGAGATACGCTCATCTCAAAAAGTGGATTGAAATACATCGTAAAGCAAGCAGGCTTTGGGGATAAGCCAGAAAATGGTCAAACCGTAAAGGTGTTTTACACAGGTAAAATTTTGACTGGTAAAGTATTCGAAAGCAATGTGAATGACAATCCTTTGAAATTCGTGCTAGGAGCTCAGCAAGCATTGCCTGGCTTGGACGAAGGAATACGTTTGATGAGAGAAGGGGAGAAAGGTATTCTCATAATACCTGCAAAATTAGCGTACGGAAAGGAAGGGATTCGAGATCCTGCGAAGCCAGAGGAATATATAGTTTATCCAAACAGTTCTGTACTTTATGAAATCCATTTGATGGATGTAAAGTAACACCGTCATCTTACTATCTAGTCTAGATACAAATAATTTACAAAGGGAAAGTTGGCATGGCAACCATTTAGGCCGACGAAATGAAATATTAGAGATGTCTATTGGTATAATTCCCGGTTCAATTGCAACCAACATAGAACCATTTTAACAAAATAAAGCAGGGATGAATGAAAGTCCTTGGAAGAAATTTGTACTTTTGCGCACCTAGCTATAATATTTTTACACGTTTTTGAATTTATTTTAGTAAAGTAGAAGAATGCCCGGTTAATTTGTCTCCTTTGGAGATATACTTTAAAGTAACATTAGTTTATATGAAATGAGCGTGAGCAAAAGCTACATAAACGGCCATTATCATCCTGCAAATTTCCATATATCACTAGAAAAATTATAAACACATGAAAACAACAAGTTTTACTAGTAATTTTAAATGCCTTAATTTCCTATTTCTGCTATTTTTAAACCTATGTATTGTCATCATAGGCGAAGCACAAGTGAAGCCAAGCCAAACGGCCGGTGTGGCGCCTCCTGATGATGGAAAACCTAAAAAGAAGGTTTCAAGAGAAGCAGATGAACTCTTTATCGATGAAGTTTTCAAAGAGGCTTTACCAATTTACATCAAGCTTGATCAGTTAAAACCCAACAATCCAGAAGTAAATTATAGAATCGGTATCTGCTATCTACATACAGAAACTAAGAATAAAGCAATTCCATACTTACTCAAAGCACAACAAGTTGACAAGAAAAATCAATTTGAAGACATCAACTATTACCTAGGCATTGCCTATCATCACGCCCTCCAATTCGATAAGGCGATAGAAACTTTCGAAAAATACAAATTGCTTTTAAACCTAAAGCAAGACTATGCGGTGCAATTGGTAAGAGTGGTAAATAAGTACATCGCAAACTGCGTAATGGGTAGAGCGTTGGTGAAGAGACCAATAAAAGTAGATATCGAAAATCAAGGAGTAAAGATAAATTCAGCCAGCCACGAAGCTTATCCCATCATTTCGCCGGATGAAAAGACCCTGTATTTTTCGTCAAAACGTATCGACATGTCAGGACGTAAGCTTAATGAGGATGTAGAAGAATTCGAAGATATTTATGTATCTGTGAAGCAAGGCGACTCATGGTCTGCTGCTAAAAAAGTTGGACAAGGTCTAAATACTTTTAAGCACGATGCGCCTTTGTATATTTCTCTGGATGGAAGAAAATTGTTCTTCTACCGTACAGACAAATACAATTCAACCGATATCTATTTTATAGAATATAAAGATACAGCTTGGACTAGCCCAAAAAGTATGGGAGGGAAGATCAACTCACCATCATGGGAAACAGGTGCTTGTCTTTCTCCTGATGGTAAGACATTTTACTTTTCTTCAGATCGTCCAGGAGGGTTCGGTGGAATGGATATTTACTACTGTATAGAAACCGACAAAGGCTGGACTACTCCTAAGAATCTAGGCCCTGAAATCAACACAGAGTGGGACGAAGAGGCCCCTTATCTGTTGCCTGATGGAAAGACTTTATATTTCAGTAATAACGGTTACAGGTCTATTGGAGGCTTTGATATTTTCAAGACAGTGTTTAACGAAGAAGATAGTTTGTGGTCTGTACCAACAAATATGGGCTATCCTATAAACTCTCCAGAGGACGAAGTTCACATAAGCTGGAATGCAGAAGGAAACAGAGGCTACCTTGCTACCAACCGCCCAGATTCTTATGGAGAAGAGGATGTGTATAAAGTATCCTTCAACGTAGATAAAGTGAAACCGGTTTTCTTGGCTTCAAAAGATACATTGGTTCAAAAGACCTTTGCTAAGCCAAAGCTTGCCGATGTCTTAGATCAAAAGGTTTACTTTGACTTCAACATCGCCCACTCTTATGCGGAATTTTCCAAATTAAAACTTCAGGAAGTGGTTCAATTCTTAAATACCTACCCAGAAGTAAAACTTGAAATCAGAGGTCACGCCGATAGTAAAGGTGATCCAGATATCAACAGACTTATCTCTGCCAAAAGAGCAGAGACGGTATACAGATATTTATTGAGTCGTGGTATTGACCCAAAAAGGCTACAGGCGAAAGGATATTCAAACAATCAATTGATCATAGACGGACTTTCGACGATCGAAAACGCCCCTAATAGAAGGGTAGACTTTAAGGTGTTGCAAGCGCCAGATTGATTCAAGTTCATAGATAGAAAAAGCCCGAATATTTCGGGTTTTTTTTTGGCCCCTCATTCAGACTTCGTGTTTCCGCTAATTTCGAATGTGGGCTTAAGATTAAATAGCTATGGACAAGAAGCTTAACCGTCAGTAAAAATACGGATATAACAAAGTGTAATTTTAAAATTTTTCTCAAAAGAGAGATTTTTTGAATAAAAACAGGGCATTTTTCGCATTGGCTGGACGTAAAATGTTAATTTTACCTAAATTTTAACCCAAAAATGGTAATTAACGTGAAAGGTTAGAAGTTTGGGATCGTGAAAAAAAAAATACAAAGAGGAATAAGAGTCTCCAAATACATTATTTATAAGGAAACGTTAGTAGACCATAAAGAACACTTTTGGTCTTTCTTAGGAGCGTTTATTGGCATAGGATTGATTGCCTTTTTCCAAAGCCATCTATTGACCAAGGTGGAAAGTGTTTTTCTTATAGGCTCTTTCGGGGCGTCAAGCGTGTTAGTTTTTGGCGCGATTCAAAGTCCGATGGCTCAACCGCGTAACCTCATAGGAGGTCATCTAATCTCAGCAATCATAGGCGTCACAATCTATCATATATTTCCCGAGACCATTTGGCTCAGCGCTCCTTTTGCTGTAGCACTTTCAATAGTTTTGATGCAGATCACCAAGACTTTGCATCCCCCTGGCGGAGCCACTGCCCTTATTGCAGTGATAGGGACTGAGAAAGTAAAGGCGTTGGGGTATTGGTTTGTCTTTACCCCTGTTTTGTCGGGTGCGCTAATTCTATTTATGGTAGCGCTTGTTTTTAATAACCTTACCTCGAATAGAAAATATCCGAAAGACAAGAGATTTACAGAATCAATAAAGCGATTATTGCTTCGAGGAAAAAGCAAAGGAATTGCTTAAGGGGTTGTAATAGAGTTCTAAAGTAAATCAGGTTTACTTCTTCATAACGACAAACTCTACACGTCTATTCAGCTTTCGCGCCTCCTCAGAAGTTTCTCTAGTTAGAGGTTTCGACCCGCCATATGCTTTAATCGTCATTCTTTCTTTATCTATATTCTTAGAAATTAGATACTTCCTTACTGCCATTACGCGCTCTTCAGACAAACGAAGATTCTTTTCTGCATTGCCCTCGACATCGGTATGACCATCTAGTCTAATATTTACTGTAGGATTTTCATTCAAGAACTTAACGACCTCATTTAGCTCCTCCATAGAGTTACTATCCACCTCTGAACTACTCTGTTGAAAAATGATATGATCCAGACGAACAATGTGTCCTATTTCAATAGGCTCTAGATGAAAGTCTTGTACGACGATTTTTGAAGAGTCTACGCTAACGGGCCCATTATATGTAAAATAACCCTTGGCCTGAATGTTTACGTTGTAAGTTTGACCTTTCTTAACCCTTAATTTAAAACCCTTCTGAGCAAACGACCTCAATTTATAGCCCTGAGAATTAGGGATACTGTTCACGAGCGATAAATCCGCAAGAATAGCGGTGTTCGTGGCTTTATCATAGACGGTTCCACTAAGTATTAGTTCATCATCCTCTTTTACTACAGCTTCCGCGACAACTGGCTTTTCTTTGGGTGGAAACTGCATAGAATATATGTCGTAGCTGTCCGTACTCTTCACATATTTATACCCGTAGGCCATCGTCTCGTCCGCGTTCATGGTGATGTGCAGTTCATCATCTTTAGTATTCACAACAGGCCCTAAATTTTCTGGAAGCGACCAGTGTCGCCAGGTATCGTCTAGTCTACTGCTTCTAAAGATGTCGAATCCTCCATATCCATTCCAACCGTTACTGATAAAATATAATGTTTTTTCGTCGCCTGATAACCACACACTAATTTCTTCGTTTACAGTATTAATATTTGGCCCTAAAGAAATTGGTGGGCTATAAACACCGTCGCTTACCATGCTTACATACAAATCAAGACCTCCAAAAAGGTGATCCTGGTCTTGTATATTCATTAACATGATCTTTTTATTCTGAGAGAGGAAATATGAGGCATGGCTCCCTCTATTAGAGTAATCCTCTACCTTGAGAGCATACGGCATGTCCCAACCAAATTTATTTTTTTTGGCGATGGAGGTCCCTTCTAAATTTTTTGAAGCGTCTTCATTATAAGCATTCCCTAAAAATAGACTTCCATTAGGCAAAATTGTGGAGGCGAAATTGTAGTCGCCATTATTTATAGGCCGACCAGCATTTTTGGCTTTTGACCAACCTTTTATAGAGTCATTAATGCTAAACCAAATGTCGCCATTATACCCATCTATATTTTTGGGATCGTTGTCTCGAGAAAATACTAGAAGCTTACCGTCTGGCGATATACAGGGAAAGTATTCATTGTGTCCAGTATTAATATTCGGGCCTAAAACCTCTAAAGCTGGTGTAAGCTGTTCTTTACAATTATTGATAACGGGTTTAATGGGTGAGGTTGATTCTGATAGACCTACAGCATCAATACAATTTGCGCCTAGCACTCTTGTTGGTTCAGCGACTATCATTACCGAGCTGACCAAGTTTGGAAGTGGGTCGAATGTGACGGACAGCCACCGTGTAGGTTGGCCTAATGCTTTAGGAAGCGCAGTATAAATAACCTTCTCATTTCCATTGATGTCAAATACAGAAATGCTTTTGATGCTTCCAGGGTTATAATTTTCTACGACGACTACCTGTCGCGCATTGATCGATTTGCTAAATCTGACCTGCACAAAGATATCTCCAGAAATTTCCTCGCCCCCTTTTGTCAACCCCATAGGCCAGCAGTGTGAATTGATACCCACTTGGTCTATACAATTAGGAACGCCAAGAAGGCCTTTTTTGACATTTGAAAAACTGGATGTGTCGTTTGTTTTTCCAACTCTGTGCGCCCAGAGTACTTCTTGCGAAAAAGCAGTATTTGTAAAAAGTAAAAATAAAAAGGTAGATAAAAAACGCATCGATATAACTTGTTGGACTTAAGCCTAAAGATGGGGATATTTATAGAATTTTTTAATATTTTAGAATAGTAAATTCTACTCTTCTATTAAGTTTTCTTGTCTCCTCTTTTGCGTTGCTAGCAATAGGCTTAGCTCCGCCATATCCCTTCCCTTTGATCCTTTTGGAGTCTATGCCTTTGGATATCAGATAGTCTTTTACCGCCTTCACTCGATTCTCAGACAGCTCGACATTCAGTTTTGCATTCCCTTGATTATCCGTATGCCCATTTACTTCTATCTCCATCTCTCTATTTGCTTTCATCTGCGACACCAATCTGTCCAACTCTGGATAGGAAGAGGGTAGAAGGGCATACTCGCTTTGAGCAAATGAAATATGGGTTAGGGTCATTGCCTGCCCTATTTGAATAGGCTCCAGGTATATATCTTCTACAATTTCTTTATTCGGCGGAGCATTTGAGAGGTCAAGCGTGTCAAAGTAATCCAAATACCCTTCTGCGGAAACTGTGTAGACATATTTCTTGCCCGGTACTAATTTTAACAAATAAAACCCAGTTGCCTTATGGGTATTTCCTGCGCCTTCTAAGGCACTACCATTCACATACTCCAATTTCATCTTAGCATCTACAGCTGCTTGATTCTTAGAATTGAATACCTTACCTCTAAAAATAATTTCAGTAGTAGGACGGGGAACAAAATCCGCCAAAGGCTTAGGCGGTGTCTTTGCAATCTCTTTGTTTTTTGGCAGGGGAGGAATCTTGCTGAGTTCATTAAAGGTTTTGGCAAGATTGTCATAATTCTTTTTTGCCTCATCTGCTTTCACTACATAGTTGTTGATTTTTATGTAAGCCACAGCGCCGGCACTCGCTTCATTCCCCATGGAAACATTGTCATGGAAGAAGTTCAACCGATGGTCTTGATCGACCACAGCAAGGTTTTCTTCATCTTTAAATTTTATTCTACTGGAACCATCTACAAATATTTCTACCATCTTAGTGGTGGAATCTCGAGTGATGATATAGTGAATATATTGATCAGGTTTTATCGGTGTAATATCATTGGATTGGGTACGGTAAAAGCTGATTTTCCTAAAGTATATGTACGGTCCAGTATCTGACTTTTCATTTTTGAAATCAATTACACGCTTCCATGCATTATACTGAGTCAGGCGAAAAAATAATTCAATAGAGTAGGAGCCGTCTATAAGACTTACAGCCGGGTAGGTCAATACCAAACCACCATTCGATTCAAATTTGTAAACTTTTTTCACCATTTGTAACTCCGGAACATAGTCATCTTCTATTCTACCTTCAGTCTCTACGGTAACTAATGCTGGGCCTTTCCCATAAATTTCATCTAAGGAATGGGTGAATGTATAAGTAAACCCTTTTTTCTGAGCATCTGCTGTGGAGATAGGAGCGCTAGAAACTATCGTGAAAAGAATAAATAGTTGAGCAAAAGTTAGATTTTGATAACTTCTCCTCAAGCATATGAAAACTAGGCTCTTTAGACCCCTATAACTTATTATTTGGAATAATGCTTTCAATTGTGTGCTTACGTGGGAATAAATCTATTCCGCTTTAATTAAAATTTTGCCGTTTTAACATCAAATTTAAAAACTTAGCGGTTAACATACTATTTTCCACTCTAATAATTTGGCGGTATTGCCTCAGACCGCATTCGATTTTACCTAAAAACTTGATAAAAGGTCGTTTAAGAGTTTCTCGATTATTCAATTGACCGCTTTGGGATAATTTTTTGTAATCGGTTTGGATTCTTAAAAGGTAGAATCAATGTCAACATAGATTCTTTGAACACCCCTTCTATTTTGTCCGTGTTTACAATGGAGGGCACCTCGAAAGCCCTAGTAAACATCGGCAAAGATTCGTCTTGTTTTTCCTTAATATTTATCGTGTATAAAACTGTAAGCTGGTTGCCATCTAAAATTATATTATAGGCCTCTAAGGGGATTGAAGGGGCATTAATCGAAATGACGATCCCTTCATCATCCGTCTTTATTTTCACCGTGGGGTCGATCCGTCCTCCACTAATTGTATTTATTAAGTCAGCTTGCTTAAGCAAATTTCTAAGCAATTCCTTATTATTCAGAAAATCTATCTTTTTGTTTGCCATATCATAGACCTTGCAAAAGACGTACCCAAAATTTCTGGAAATTTGAATTTCAAGTTTGACCTACAAAACAAACTTAATCGACGCTAGCTTTATTTTTCTTAAGTTCCTTTATATAGGTTACCAATAGATCCATGTCATCTTTAGAAATTTCATTTTGTTTGAAAGATGGCATTCTGCCCACACCTAAGAAAAATGCCTTGCTTCTAATCCTTGCTCTTAGCGCGATGCCAGGTATAGGAATATTATTTATTGAAGGGCCTTTGCCTGCTTCTCCGTTTGGGTGGCATTTATAGCAATGAGTGAGGAACAGATGACGACCCTTTACCAATTTGTCAGTATTTAATGCCATCGCCTTTTTGATTGGCTCACTTCGACGTGGGGTGGCGCATGACCCGAATAATAAAAGCAAAATAAATAGTATTCTTCCGTACATACTTTCTTATTTAAGTTTTGATATTTTCCAGATACCGCCAGTTCCCTTGATTGGGATTGCCCCCTTTTTGCTGACAGGCATTATTCCAAAATCTACCACATACATGTTCCCGTTATTATCGAAGCCAACATCGATCGGACGTTCTAGGCCTTTGCTCTTCAATTCGGTAGCAGGTGCTGTTCTCTTGCCTTTGTTTACCGCGAAATCTTGTATATCCCCAGTCTTTGGATCTACGCGTATTACTTTGAATCCTATAGGCCCATATATTTTTCCTACCTCGGGCGACATGTCTCCAAATTGAGCAATAAAAACCTGATCGTTGTATCCAAAACTAGCACCCGGCGAGAAAGCTAAACCGTTAGAAGAGGAGTTGACTCCTAAAAGCGCTACAGGACTGGGTGGTTGTGAGGGTATTGCCTTCAATAGTAACTTGGGGTCATCGTGCGGGGTTTTATAGTCCTTGTCTGACAATAGCCTTCCTTCAGTAAAGTCTGGCCAGCCATACCATTTCCCTTTTTGTATTTCCCACAGCACATCAGAATTTCCGTACCCTGGTCTACTTCCGCGTGTGTCCATTCCATTTTCTGTCAAGAACAATTTGCCCTGTTTGTCAAATGTCAAGCCAAACGGATTCCTTAGTCCCCAAGCGTATAACTCAGGCGTTCCCCCATCAAGGGACATCCGCATCACTGCACCTGAGCAAGGAACTTTGCCGGGTATAACTTGACCTTCCT
>DASVUU010000881.1:0-6916 GCA_036386935.1 Cytophagaceae bacterium
CTGTAGTAATTAACCATCCAGATTGAAAGCCGCTGTTGAACTGAAACTTTATAATGCAAATAATATAAGTCATTATAAATCCGACAGGTATTATACTATTATTAAAGCAAAACTTTGTAAAAGGCCGCCGGATTGTGCCTAGAAAATTGAATCTATAACTATCTAAAATGTAGGTTGTAATGTGGAACGAGGTAATGAAAATGCCTAAAGCAATACCTATTATCAAAAATCCTTTGTAGTCGACCTTATTTCCATATTCTGGGTCAAGAAACAAATAGGGGATTCCCAAAACATTACCAGTTTGTTGCAAGATGATGGCAAAGAGAAGTAGCCATAGCATCAATAGGATTTGATTCTTTTTAAAATTATTTACGAGTAATTGTATTGGAAAGGAATAGTAAAAGCTACTTATATGGGATTCGATATAGCGCTGCTTCTTCACTAGCTGAGTATTAAATTAGTCCCAACGCCGAGATCCCTTTTAAAAAAGATGAGACAAATATAATTAGCGCAAAATCTGTCCATAGTTAGTTAAATTGAAAATAGGCTCAATCAAGAAATCAAACGAAAAATTAGAACAAAAGGTGTGGAACTTTGACGATATACCAGTAATTATTTACTGAAATCGTATCTCCACTGCTGAAGAGGCGAATTTATTAATTATTGGGGAAAATATCGTTAGAAACTAAGATGAGTTAATAATAGAATACTAACTTTGCAGTTCTCTTTATTTGAATGGAAAACATAAGAAATTTTTGCATCATTGCCCACATTGATCACGGGAAAAGTACCCTCGCTGACCGATTGCTGGAGTTTACCAAAACAATCTCTAAACGGGACATGCAAGCTCAGCTGCTTGACAATATGGATCTGGAGCGGGAAAGAGGCATCACGATAAAAAGTCATGCAATTCAAATGGCTTATACACAAGACGGTAAAGAGTACATCTTAAACCTGATTGATACTCCTGGTCACGTAGATTTTTCCTATGAGGTTTCCCGGTCTATCGCTGCTTGTGAAGGCGCATTGTTAATTGTGGATGCATCACAAGGGATAGAAGCCCAAACTATTTCCAATCTCTACTTGGCGATGGAACACGACCTGGAAATCATCCCAGTTCTAAATAAAATAGATTTACCAGGTGCAATGCCTGAGGAAGTTAAAGATGAAATTGTTGAACTTCTGGGGTGCAAGCGAGAAGATATTATTCATGCAAGCGGCAAGGAAGGCATAGGAATAGAAGACATCCTAAGATCTATTATTATCAATGTGCCAGCGCCGAAAGGAGACATAAACGCACCTTTACAAGCATTAATATTTGATTCGCAGTTTAATTCTTTTAGAGGTATTGAAGTAATTTTTAGAATTTTCAATGGCACCTTAAGAAAGGGTGACAAAGTAAAATTTGTAAGTACCGGCAAACAATATGAAGCGGATGAAATAGGTATACTTAAGTTAGACAAGGAACCTACAACAGTATTGGAGGCTGGAAACGTAGGGTATATAATTTCTGGTATCAAAGAGGCGAAAGAAGTAAAAGTAGGAGACACCATCACAAAAACCGACAATCCGGGAATAGCTATTCAAGGCTTTGAAGATGTGAAGCCCATGGTTTTCGCAGGAATATATCCTGTCGAAACCAGCGAATTTGAAGAGTTGCGAACTGCAATGGAAAAATTGCAGCTTAATGACGCTGCTTTGGTGTGGGAACCAGAAACTTCCGTCGCACTAGGTTTTGGATTTAGATGTGGCTTCCTTGGCATGCTACACATGGAAATCGTTCAAGAACGATTGGAAAGGGAATTTAACATGACTGTCATTACAACTGTTCCTTCAGTTCAATTCCACGCAATTACTACAAAAGGAGAGATAGAAAAAATCAACGCCCCGTCAGAAATGCCGGAGCCAAATACCATATCCCACATCGAAGAACCTTTCATCAGAGCTCAAATTATCTCCAAGTCAGAATACATTGGCGGCATTATAGCTTTGTGTATGGATAAAAGAGGAATTATAAAAAACCAGGTGTACTTGACAACTGATAGAGTTGAAATGGGTTTTGAACTTCCACTATCCGAAATCGTGTTTGATTTCTTTGATAAGCTTAAAACTATTTCACGTGGCTATGCATCCTTGGATTACGAGCTTATCGGATTTAGAGAGTCGCATATGGTGAAGCTGGACATTATGCTTAATGGCGAAAAGGTAGATGCGCTCTCTGCAATTGTCCATAGAGACAAGGCATATGATTGGGGAAGGCGCCTGTGCGAAAAACTTAGAGAACTTTTACCTCGTCAGATGTTCGAAATTGCCATACAGGCATCTATTGGCACGAAGATTATCGCTCGGGAATCGGTGAAGGCGATGAGAAAGAACGTATTGGCTAAGTGTTATGGAGGAGATATTTCTAGAAAAAGAAAACTTCTTGACAAGCAGAAAAAAGGAAAGAAGAGAATGCGTCAAGTAGGAAACGTTGAGATACCTCAAGAAGCATTTATGGCCGTGTTAAAATTAGAATCATAGTTAATATGGAATATCAGGAAGAATCATCAGGGAAGATATTGGACGGAAAAGCACTTTCTGATAAGATCCTTGCTGAAATAGAGACGGAAGTGAAACAGATTAAGAAGGCTGGCGGGAAAGTACCTCACTTGGCAGCAATCCTTGTCGGATCAGATGGCGCTAGCGAAACATACGTAGCTCACAAGGTAAAAGCTTGTCAAAAAATTGGGTTTAAATCGACGCTTATCAGATTTGAAACTGATGTGACTGAGGAAAGGCTTCTTGAGAGTATTGACGAGGTTAATGAAAACTATGACATAGATGGGTTGATCGTGCAGTTGCCACTACCTGCCCATATCTCCGTTAATAAAGTAACCCAAGCAATAGAACCAGAGAAAGACGTAGATGGCTTTCATCCCGTCAACATAGGAAGGATGAATAAAAATCTCTCGTCCTACATTGCTGCAACACCCCATGGAATATTGAAGCTTTTACAACATTATGAGGTTCCAACTTTTGGAAAACATTGTGTCGTAGTAGGCAGAAGTAACATTGTCGGTTCACCCATGAGCATCCTTATGGCCAGAGATGCAAATCCTGGAAACTGTACTGTTACCATTTGTCATAAGTATACCCAAAACTTAGCTCACTATACCTTACAAGCCGATATCATCATTGTAGCGGTAGGAATACCTAATTTGATCAAGGCGGACATGGTAAAGGAAGGTGCAGTGATCATTGATGTAGGTATTACAAGAGTAGCCGATGCTTCGAAGAAAAGTGGTTTTGCTTTGAAGGGAGATGTTGACTTTGATGCTGTATCAAAAAAAGCTTCATTTATAACGCCAGTCCCCGGTGGAGTTGGCGCCATGACGATTGCCTCGCTTATGCAAAACACCCTTTTAGCATCTAAAGGTGAAATATATAAAAACTGAAATAGACAATAGTGTCAAAGTGGATGGACTTTCATTACCCGTAATGGAAGATTTTTATACCATTCAAGGGGAAGGATATTTCCAAGGACACGCGGCCTATTTCATTCGTTTAGGAGGCTGCGATGTTGGTTGCCATTGGTGCGATGTAAAAGAATCCTGGGATGCCTCTAAGTTCCCTCAAATATTAGCAAAGGATCTAGCCAGTAAAGTTGCAAATGTTGCTGGGAAAATTGTTGTCATAACAGGCGGCGAACCTTTGATGCATAATTTAACAATTCTTACTGAAGAGCTTAAAAATCAAGGCTGTAAGACACACATTGAAACTTCAGGGGTCTATCCCGTTTCAGGTACGTGGGACTGGATCTGCTTCTCGCCAAAGAAATTCAAAGAGCCGAATTTTGAAATATATAATGTGGCGGATGAGTTAAAGGTGATTGTCTATAATAAAAGTGACCTTGAATGGGCAGAGTCTCATGCATCTAAGGTAAAGGCCGATTGTATTCTATATTTACAACCAGAATGGTCAAATGAAAAGCAAGTTTTACCGTTGATTATAGAATACATCAAAGAAAATCCACAATGGCAGATTTCACTGCAAATTCATAAGTATATGAATATCCCTTAGGTTTTTTTCATTCTTTAAAAATCATACCAAAGTCTATGATTCTCAACCAGGTTTCAGCCGCTAAAATCGTTTCTATTTTCTTAAACTTCTTATTGACGATACTCACACTTAGTTATTTACCATCAAGTGTTTATGGTCAAAACAATGTTGAGATAAATAGGAAAGCTATCAAACTCTACGAAGAAGCCGAATTATTATTTAAGCAACGACAATTTGAGGGTGGCATTGCATTATTGCAAAAAGCCATCGAAAAGGATTCCAACTTTGCCGATGCCCACCTTAGGCTTGCCTCCGCCTATAAAACCATGGGGAAAATTCCTCAGTCCTATTATCATTTAGAAAAAGCCATTGGTTTGAAGCCAGCGTCAAAGGAAATGGGGCCAATCTATATTACTATTGGAGAGCATTATTTGAGTCAAGGTAAATATGACAGCGCGGAAGTTTTGCTAAAGAAAGCGGTAAACTATGTTACAACAGGCATTCCACATGAGAACGCCCACCGCTCCCTTGATATGATCAAGTTTGCAAAAGAAGCTATGAAAGATCCATTGACGTTTACCCCGCAGAAAATGGACAACCGCGTCAATAAGTTTTATATGCAAGCTTATCCTGTTTTGACTGCCGATCAAAATTTCTTTATTTATTCAGAAAGACCAGGGGATAAATATACTGATGATGAAGATATTGTAATAAGCGAAAGAAAAGGAGAAAGTTGGGGTGAGCCTAAGTCTATCTCGCCACTCATAAATACCGATCAAAACGAGGGTACAAGTTCCATCTCTGGTGATGGCAAGACGCTGGTCTTTACCTCCTGTAATAAAAAAGATGGCTTAGGTGCCTGCGATATTTACATCTCCTATAAAACTGGCGAAGAATGGTCAACACCATTGAATCTCGGCTCAAAGGTTAACTCGGCCCAATGGGAGTCTGAGCCTTCTTTGTCCGCAGACGGCAGAACAATATATTTTTCCTCTGACAGAAAAGGAGGGTATGGCGGAGAAGACATATACTATACCACGCTCGCAAATGATGGCACATGGAGCACCGCAAAGAACATCGGTAAAAGCATAAATACGAGGTACAGAGAAGTGGCACCGTTCATTCATGCCAACGGCAAGACCCTCTTTTTTTCCTCTACCGGACACCTCGGCATGGGTGGATTTGATATATTTTACTCTAAGCTGACCGATAGCTCTTGGTCGTCCCCTAAGAACGTTGGATACCCAATCAATGATTTTAAGAATAACAATTCAATATTTATAGCACCAGACAATAGGAAGGCCTACTATTCTGTAGACGAGAGCGATGGTAACAAATATACGAGGGCTTTTTTATACTCCTTTGATTTGCCCATCGAGTTGAAAAGAAACATAGATAACTCTACCGTAGCAGTCGGCAAGGTGTTTGATGCCGTGACGCGGAAGGAATTAGGGGCAGCAGTAGAGTTGGTTGATTTGAAAACTGACAGGGTTGTACAAAGTGTGAAATCAGATCCGATAAATGGGGCTTATGTCATAGTCTTATCAGAGGGAGCTGAATATGCTCTTTATGTATCTAAAGAGGGTTATCTATTCAAGAGTGTCTTCTTTGATTATAAGAATGAGGAGGAGCTGAATACTGTAGCGCTTGATGTTTATTTGGATCCGATAAAAGCCGGCGCATCCGTCATCTTAAATAATTTGTTTTTTGCTACGAACTCCTTTGCGCTGGAAAGTAAGTCTAAAACCGAGCTGAAAAAGATATCAAATTTTTTAAAGCAAAATCCCAATACTAAGATTGAGCTCGCCGGACATACGGATAATGTTGGTGGCCATGATGCTAATATTGCCCTCTCGGAGAAAAGAGCAAAGTCGGTGTACGATTACCTGGTTACGTTGGGAACAGCCCCATCCAGGCTTGTATTCAAAGGATATGGCGAAACAAAGCCTATCGCCGGTAACACGACCGAGGAAAATAAACAGAAGAATCGCCGCATAGAATTCAAGATTTTGTAACTCCATACTTTATTTAAGTATTTCGTAATTAAACCAATCAAAATGTGCAGGGCTTTTGCATTTCTTGCCATTTCCAGTCGCATATAAACCAAAATAATTCCCTACAAAGCCACCAGCCACTTCAGTAGCTAGGAACTTTGATTGAGTATGGTATATCTTCTTAAAAGGCTCATCGCCTATTTTGTAATAATATTCAAATGCCCAGGGATTACTTTCAATCATAAGGTAAGATCACCATCTGGAATAGGGAGTGAAAGGGATATGAATTTAATATCATCTACATTCCGCCGAACTATTAGGTTTCTCCTGCCTTTTAATGTTGTGATTGCAAAGTCGAAATGATAATTTTCCGCAGCAAAAACCGTAATTCCTGCTTCCTCATTATCAGAACTTGGTATAAAATCTAATTGAGTGCTTACTTTGCAATAATGATGCTCTTGCCTCCGCCCGATAAATGCCGAAGGAGAGATGCTATCCAAGTTGTTTGCATTTCCATGCAAAACAAGCCAGCCTTTTCTTCCGCTAAGACTCCACAATGAAATATCCTGATTTCTTAGAAAATTCCATGGCATAGCTAATCCGCCTTCTTCAAAGTTGTCTAGCAAAAGCGATTGCGGCCAAGGTTTCAATGTGAGCGTTCTCACTTTCATTTCCTCATCAACTTTACCACTAGAATTTACAACTGGCCAACCCTCAGAATTCCAGTCAACGGGAGCGAGGCATGTTTCTCTGCCAAGTGTATGAGAGAGGTGCATAAGTGAACCATAATTTCTGATTCCAAGACAAACCAACCACCAGCTGCCATCGTGAGCTTCGACCATATCACCATGCCCAGTCGCCTGAATCCTCCGCCATAATTC
>DASVUU010000882.1:0-3424 GCA_036386935.1 Cytophagaceae bacterium
GAATGCTTCCTGAACAGGTTTGGAATATGCCACGCCTAGGCACTTTCAATTTGCACGCTTCATTGTTACCCCAGTACAGAGGGGCTGCGCCCATAAATTGGGCTATTATAAATGGGGAAAAAGAAACGGGGGTCACCACTTTTTTTCTTCAACATGAGATAGATACGGGAAATATCATTTTTCAGGAAAAGGAAATAATATTAGACGAAGATAACTTTGAATCTTTGTATGGAAAGTTGATGAATAGAGGTGCTGGCCTGGTATTGAAGACGATTGATGCTATTCAAAGTAATATTGTGAAAAGTATTGCTCAGGAACACTTTCCAGAGTTAAAATCAGCCCCTAAAATCCATAAAGAGACTTGCAAAATAGACTGGTCCTGGACTTCTGAAAAAATCAAAAATTTCGTGAGAGGACTCTGTCCTTACCCCTCCGCCTGGACTATCCTTGAAGGCAAGGTTTGTAAAATATTTAAAGTTTCGATTTCACTCGATGAGGATTCTATTACTGTAGCAGGTAATGTTTTTAGTGATCAAAAAACTTTCCTTCAGATCAGTACAGGGAGTGGCGTTGTAAATATACTGGAGTTGCAAATGGAAGGAAAGAAGCGAATGTCAGTGGAGGAATTTTTAAGAGGAAATAAATTACAAGTATCAACTTAACCAGCTAAACCGTTAATAATGTTAATTTCACTCATAGTAGCCATTTCCAAAAATAAGGCCATAGGAAAGGACAATAATCTACCTTGGCATTTGCCCTTAGACCTCAAGCATTTCAAAAACTTGACGATGGGTCATTGTATTGTAATGGGTCGCAAGACTTTTGAATCCATTGGCAAGCCACTACCAGGCCGTACAAATATTATCATCACCAACAATAAAGATTATCAAGCACCAGGTTGTATTGTTAAACACAGCCTTTCTGAAGGGCTTAGGGAGGCCGAATTACAAGGAGAACAAGAAGCGTTTATTATAGGTGGTTCCTCATTATTTAAAGAAACGCTTGAAAAAGCCAGCAAGATCTACCTTACCAAAGTGCACGCAGAAGTGGATGGTGATACCTTTTTCAAATTTGACCAAAAGGACTGGAAAGAAACATCAAGCGAAAGCCACGATGTGGATTCCACCCATAAGTTTCCGTTTACTTTTTATACTTTGGAAAGAACTACCGGGAAAATGGGGGCCTGATTCACCTTCGGAAACTCTAGGGGAAAGTAAATTTATTATAGAATGAAATATCTAATTGCTGGTTTAGGAAATATAGGGCCAGAATATGAACTTACGAGGCACAACATAGGATTTTTAGTGTTAGATCGTCTAGCTGATAAATACAATGTTAATTTCTCCACTAACCGTTATGCCTTCACTTGTGAGATCAAATACAAGGGTCGAACCTTGGTATTGATCAAGCCAACTACCTATATGAATCTTAGTGGGAAAGCCGTGAACTATTGGATGAAGACGGAAAATATAACCAAAGAAAATATATTGGTAATTACCGACGACCTGGCCTTGCCTTATGGGAAGTTGAGATTAAGGCCTAAGGGGTCCAATGGAGGTCACAACGGTTTGGGTAACATACAGGAGGTATTAGAAACTGATGCCTATCCGCGCCTTCGGTTTGGTGTCGGAAATGAATTTTCAAAAGGGAAGCAAGTAGACTATGTACTGAGTAATTTTTCAACCAACGAACATGCTGAGCTTCTGCTCCATATTGACCGGGCAGTGGAAGCTACCTTGTCATTTTGCACAATTGGAATCGAAAAGACGATGACTAGTTTCAATAAGTAGGTTCTTAAGCATGTTCTGCGTTTGCTTTTTTCAAGCTAAACATCTGCCAGATGACGGCAATGCAAAGGCCTATTAGACCACCTATATTACTAAAATTGTGCATTTGCTCTACTGCCATAAAAGCCTTTTTTTCAACAATGATGTCTGGGATCTTGAGTCCCGAAATTTGGTTAAAATACATTCCCAAGGTAAGACCGACAATACCAAAGAGAAACGCTACAAATAAATTGATAAAGATGGCCTTCAGTGTGTTTACTGCCATACTCTTTGCATTGGGATGGATAAGCCCGACTAGAGTAAGAATTAAGGTTAATCCAAAACCTGTCTTCCATGTATTTTTCCACCCAATAATTGCAGCGCCTATTCTTCCCGAAGTTACCTCCATCCCAAATTGCTCAAACCTCACCTTGGTAAAAAATTCTGGAGACACAGTATAGCTAAGCTGATTATGGATGGCTCCGTATATCCCTCCTATCAGAGTCCCACAAAGTAGTAGAAATAAAGTAAGTAGAAATTTCATAGGTATAGGAATGTTCAATGTAAGCAACAGATTTATATCAACTTATTTAAAATAATAGCATTATAATAAACAATACGCTACCGCTACAGTTAATATAGAAACTAAACTAAACACTTAAACTAAATTTTAAAATTATGGGAAATATACTATATATTATCGCTGTTATACTTGTAATTTCTTGGTTAGTTGGATTTCTCGGATTCCACGCAACAGGTATTATTCATGCTTTATTAGTATTAGCAGTGATCGCAGTAGTGATCAACCTAATAAGTGGGAGAAGAACATTATAGTAAATAAATATTATTGTAAAAAGAGCGGCCCCTGCCGCTCTTTTTTTTTGTTAATTGAAACCCTTTGGAAGTCTTTTGCCGTTTGTTATTTAAGTTAGAAATGGTATGACAGAAGCATTGCAGTTTATAAAAAAATATTCCAAAAGAAATAGTCATTTAAAGTCGGGGAGTCTTTGTTTTTTTGGTGTCTGGTTTGGGAAACCTTTAGAAAATTATCACACTATCAAAGAGATCAATTATTTAGAAATAGAAGATTGTATAGCCATCACTTTTGATGAAGGAGAAATCCTTAGTATATGGAATCCTAGAGGATTGATTTGTGACAAGGATCAATTTAAAATTGAAAAAGCTTCTTGGATGCGGTGGGTTTGGTATCCCTATGGATCCAAGAAAACGCCTGATAATTTAATGTTTGCAGAGTTTTTCTTTGAAAATGGAAAGATAAAAGGCAGATCTAATGCAAACTGCTTCGACTTCTCCACCATTCAGGGTCCAGCGCTTCAAATTTTTTAGACTAGTTAATAGGGCTCAATTGAGTCTCTTATTTTTATTTTTTTTTAAGCCTATTTTATAATACCCCCGTATAATCTATCGCTGTAATATTATTTTAATGATAACTTTTAAATATTTTCTAACCTCTATTGTCTGCATCCTCACCTTTTCTATCCAATCATGCAAAGAAAAAGAGGATAAAATAGTACCTAATGACAGCGCCGAGCAATCTACTTATGCAAACGACGATTTTTCCCTCCAGCAAGAAAGTGAGCAGGTAGTGAACGAGGCAACGAATATATTTAGCAGGGCAGGGAACGTCAGAGAGGCCG
>DASVUU010000883.1:0-4614 GCA_036386935.1 Cytophagaceae bacterium
TATAAGGAATTTGAGTTTAATTGTGGATAGTGGAAAACTTGAAAAAAGTTTACCACAATCCACAAGATTTAGTATTAATAAAAATGGAATATCTAAATTTAAATTTGCTTAATAAGCAGTCCTAAAAAAGGGAGGGTTACACTTCTTCACAATGTATCGCGTCGGATACGTTACTGCAATTTAGAGGAACGAACCCTTCAGCCTGCGGAGTAGCCGATGGAAAAATAGTAATCAATGGTGTCCAAAATACTGCAGGATACTACGTAGAATATAAGAAAGAGGGAATGACTCAACCTTTGCTAGGTACAAATAGCCTAAATGGTGAGATTACAATATCAAGGCTAAGCGCAGGAGCATATAGCGACTTTGTCATAACCGCTAGATCAGGAAATATTTGTCCGACAAGGGCAGCACAAGAGATTACCTTATCCGAGCCTGGTCCACCGTCATCACCAGTGATAAGCGGCGCGGGAGCATATTGCGCAGGGTCAACCATACCTTCATTAAATGCTATAGGTAGCGGGATAATAGAATGGTACAGTGATCCAGCCTTGACAAACAAAATATTTTCGGGTTCCAGTTTTGCTCCGCCTATTACGACGGGTTCGGCAACGTACTATGCAATTGAAATTAGTGGAGGCTGTAAGAGCGCAGTAGCAACAGCTTCATTTTCAATAATGCCTTCGCCTTCGATAAGGCCGCTTTCAGGAACAGACGGGCCTGCACGGTGTAATGGAACGGGGTATGAACTAACAATGAATACAGAGCTTGGAGTGCGCTATTATTTATACAAGGATGGCTCACAAACCGGAGGAGCAATTGAAGGGGTAGATCAAGAACAACTGCTGGGAATCGCTGTGGAAGAAGGACATTACACAGTAAAAGCAGAGTCCAATAACGGAGCATGCAAAGCGGACATGCTTGGAGCCCTTCCCGTATCGCCAGCTATGATACCTGAGGTATTTGCCATCACAGGAGATGTGGCAGGATGCGAAGGGACTATTGAAACTATAGAACTGAGACTGTCAGGTAGTCAGGTGGGCGTAGAATATACCTTAAGTAACACATTGATCACCCTAGCAGGTACGGGGGCTGTACTTAGTTTCTCAATGGAGCCAACGGTTGCAAGTAACGGAGCATATACTGTAGAGGCTACTGATATAAAAACTGGGTGCAGCTCGGAAATGATTGGAGCGGCAATTGTCCGTATAGAATCAGGCCTTGAGCAGCCTAAAATAGAGGGCAGTTTGGTTAATTGCAACAAAGGAAGCAGTCAAATAAAAGCAACCGAAGTGAGCGCCGGATCCATGCAAACATGGCAAATATTTCCTGCAATTGCTGGGTCGATTGATAATACTGGTATGATTGCTTGAAAGGTGAGTATACTGGCAGTGTCATGATTAATTTAAAGGTGATTAGCAGCACTTGTCCAGCTATTGAAAAGACTGCAACCTTTGCTGCCGAAGTGACAAATGAATGCCACGTGAATTCTAAAAGTAAAGCCTCTGCAAAAGCTCAACTTAATATTTTTCCAAATCCGGCACATGACTATATCACTTTGGTTCTAGGGGATGGTCATGACTATTCTACTATTGTTATATACGACGCACTAATGAGGCCTGTCGATGAGGTCAGTTTTCACGAATCAAACAATCAATTATCTATCGCCGGAATTCCCGAAGGTTTATATATGGTGAAGGTGGGAAACTCCTTTCAATCATTAGTCATACAACGTTAAATTAGACTCGACGTTTATTATAAGTCGGATGTTACTTATCAAAAATAGTTAAAGCCACCAGGTATTTGTGATGAGCGCAGCCGAGTAAGTATTTTTTAAACTCTATAATCATTCGGTCATTCCATTTAATCGAATTGCCATAGGAATTTGATAAAAAAATGTAATACCCTGGAGTGTATAGCAGGACAAGAGTGATAGGCTAAGTGTATTTATTTATACAAAATCAGACAAGACGATTGCCTTCTATATTTCAAGATTGATAATGCAAGGGCACAAGACATGGTAGGATTTATGGTATTACATTATCTTTAGAACTCATGAAATACTTCACCATCAACCCACCAGCAAAGCTTGCAGGATATGTAAGATTTTTTTGGGTACTTGAGGGTGAGGCGAGTCCTGGGAATCCTTATATTCACCGCTCAATGGCTGACGGTTGTGCCGAACTTCTATTCCATTACCAGGGCACTTTTGAGGAATTGATGCCTGATGGATTTTCGGAAAAGTCCTTCTCCTCGGGGCTCGCAGGCCAGTCACAATGTCACCGGCGGTTTTCTATTGATCAACATTTCGGCATATTTGGTGTGTACTTTTACCCCTTCGCGGTGCCACAGATATTTTCCATTCCTAGCACGGAGAGCAGAAATGGAATGATCGACCTAAGATTATTGATAGGTTCTGACGCCGCAGAATTGGAGGAAAAGATGATGTCTGCGTCAACCACTCAGGTACGAGTAGAAACTATCTGCCAATTTATCGAGAAACGAATGGAGAGATCGGTCAAACCTCAAGCCGGTATTGTTGAACTCATTAAGCTGATGATACAATCGCCTTCTATACCGAAGGTTGAGGAGCTGGCGAAGCAAAATTTCTTGTCAACTCGGCAGTTTGAAAGAAACTTTAAAACCTACACCGGATTTAATCCTAAGTTATTTTCACGAATAATCAGATTTCAAAAAGCATTAAGCGCCTATGATTTTAAAGAAAAATCATTAACTGAAATAGCCTATGACTGTGGCTATTATGACCAGGCGCATTTTATTCAGGATTTTAAAGAATTTTCTGGCCACAACCCCAAAGAATATTTTTCGGGAAAGGCCGAAGCGGCAAAATGGCGCGAATAATGACAATGTCGCGTTTTTCCAATTTTTGACGTTTATCTCATTTTACCTTTAGGACTTAATATTTAAAAAAGACCTTATATGAATTTACCGCAAGGACATCAAACAATTATGCCATATTTAATGCTAAATGGCGCATCGAAATTTATTGAATTTCTAAAAGACGTTTTTAATGCACAATTAAATTCTGGCATGTATAAATTAGCTGAAGACGGAACAGTGAGGCACGCGGAGATTGCTATTGGAGGAAGTACGATCATGTTTACAGAAGCAACTGACCAGTGGCCTGTTCAGACAGCTAACCTATTTGTCTATGTAGAGAATGCGGACCAAACCTATATAAAGGCCCTAGAATCGGGAGGTACATCAATAATGGAATTGAGCGACCAGGATTATGGGCGTACTTGTGGTGTTAATGATTCATTTGGCAATACCTGGTGGATAACCTCCGTAAGCAAAGTATAATTGCTAGCTTCAATCCGTATTCTTAATATCCTTATCAAATCTCCTTGGGATGACTAAGAAGATGGAGGCATTTGCAAATGGAGCCAAGTTAAGTTTGTTCCTTACAAGGTGATCAGCACCGCCAAATAGTCCTCCGGTTTTCACATCTGTTACATTTAAGGATACGGGCTGTTGCATACCCAAGGCCAAACCTATCCAGAAAAAATCATATATCTCACGCTCGAATTCGAGCGCCAATTTTACGACAGATCTTCTTAGTTGTAAACTTTTCTTATCCGTTAGAAGTAACGGATCGGTAAATTGAAGTTGATAGTTTGCTCCTTCTAGTTCGTAGCCGAAGTAAAACAGCGTTTTAGGATTTAAAGCATAACGCATTTTGGCATTTGCCGGCAATGCGGCTTCAACGCCGAATTTTTTAGTAATAGAATGGTTATAAATGAACACTGGCAATATTCTTTGTCGACCAAATATGTATGTGTAGGAAAATCCTAAGCCGGTAGTTTTATTGGGTCTCTTCTTCCATCCATATATTGCTGAGAAACTGGTTCTAAAATAATCTTTCAGTGGAAGCTCTTTTCCTTTGTAATTATAGTCTCCATTTACATCTGCCGATACCCTGACGCCTAGGTAATGTATTTCGTTTAATGCTTTCAATACGTAGATATTTCCGCCTATACTTTGAAGGTGCTTGTTCTCAAGATTGTTAAAAACAGCATTGTAAAGACGAAATTCATTGGGTACAGTATCGAATTGAAATTCCTCAAATTGGTATCGAAAGCCACCAATGATCTTTAGCGTTTCTTTATTTAAGATAGGAAACTTAGCCTTTAGAATAAATCTATTATTCCTTCTCAAAGTAGACTCCTGTACCAATTGACCAGGCAATCCCAGAGCCTTTTCAGAATCGCGGGTAGTAGACGTTACATTACTTGATCCAACGCGCTCATAGACTACTTCAAGGAATTTGCTTCGAGGTGAATTAATTACCCCAGGTGTAGCGTAATTGATTTTACTTGCTGAACCTGTACTATCAGATTGTGCCTCCCCAATACGACTAATGAGGCATTGGATAACTAGAATAATGTATATTCTTACGGACATAATTTATATAAGCGACTAAAAATGTGTGGCAACGATTCAACCCGATCGAGAAGTAAATTAATCTTAAAGGGAGTTCATCCTTAAACTAGAATTATAACAATAAGTTATAGAATTTGATAAGGGGAGTCATTGAAGTAGGAATACAAATGTTATTATACTCGTTTTTCCTCAGCATTAATGCTATAATTA
>DASVUU010000884.1:0-2403 GCA_036386935.1 Cytophagaceae bacterium
TTTATTTAAGATCTCGAGGATTAAGCGAACAAAGTGCGCGATCTCTGCTGATCTTAGCCTTTGCTAACGACGTAATTGAACATATTAAAATAGATAGCCTTAAGAATATTCTAAAAGATATGATTGAGGATAAACTAAAAAAAGATGGTAGAACAGAAAATTAAAACTTCTGATACGTCAACCGATTTTGATGTAATGAAGTACAGGAAGGATTTTCCGATACTTCACCAATCTATCAATGGCAAACCTCTAGTATATTTCGACAATGCGGCTACCACTCAAAAGCCACAGGTGGTCATTGATTCTCTCATCAATTACTACTCTAATATTAATGCAAATATTCATAGAGGTATCCATACGCTCGCAGAGAAAGCAACTTCAGAGTTTGAAAATACCCGCGAGGCCGTTAGAGAATATATAAATGCCTCCTCTACTGAAGAAATTATTTTTACCAGAGGAACCACCGAGAGTATCAACCTAGTAACTGCGACGTACGGTAGGTCTACAATTAAGAAGGGAGATGAGATAATTATATCTAGTCTGGAACATCATTCTAATATGGTGCCTTGGCAAATGCTTGCTTCAGAAAAGGGAGCAATTATCAAAATCATCCCAATAAACGATCAAGGGGAATTACTGGTAGAAGAGTATGAAAAACTGCTAAATGAAAAAACCAAGATTGTTGCAGTAAACCACGTTTCTAATTCATTAGGCACCATAAATCCCGTCAAGCAGATAGCTAAACTGGCCCATGATTTTGGAGCAGTAGTGCTTATCGATGGAGCCCAGGCAAGCTGCCATTTAGATGTTGATGTCATCGACCTAGATGCTGATTTTTACGCCTTTTCTGCACACAAAATGTACGGTCCCACCGGTATAGGGATCTTATACGGTAAGAAAGCGATCTTAGAAGCCATGCCACCTTACCAAGGTGGTGGCGAGATGATCAAAGAAGTCAGTTATGACGTTTGTTCATACAATGATCTTCCATATAAATTCGAAGCCGGCACGCCAAATATTGCTGATGCGATCGCGTTCAACGCTGCTATAGACTACATTAAGTCTTTGGGCAAGGCGAATATGAGAAAGCACGAAAATGACCTTCTTAAATATGCAACGGAGAGATTTTCGGAGATCCCTGGTCTAAAAATCATAGGTACAGCAAAAGAAAAAATTAGTGTGATATCTTTTTCATTAGACAATATTCACCACCAAGATACGGGTATAATACTTGACCAAGAAGGGATTGCTATAAGAACTGGCCATCATTGCACGCAGCCCCTTATGGGTAGATTGAATCTAAAAGGAACATGTAGGGCCTCATTTGCATTATATAATACCAAAGAGGAAGTAGATAGGATGGTGGTTGGAATTTATAAAGTAATGAAGATGTTCAAATAATAATGGAGCCTACGATACAAGATTTACAAAATCAAATAGTAGAAGACTTATCTTATTTTGAAGATTGGGATGAAAAATATCAGTATATCATCGACCTGGGCAAGCACCTAGCGCCGCTGTCTGACGAATTTAAAGTGAGTTCCAATATAATAAAAGGATGTCAATCTAACGTTTGGTTGACGTCATCACTTGAAGGCGACAAAATCATTTATCAGGCAGATAGTGATGCCATTATATCTAAAGGCCTTGTAAGCATGCTTATCAAAGTTTTGTCTGGACATACGCCTGATGAAATATTAAACACCGAAATAGACTTTCTAGATAGAGTGGGAATGAAACAACATTTGTCCCCTACTCGTTCAAACGGTTTATCTGCAATGCTCAAACAAATGAAGCTCTACGCACTTGCTTATAAATCGAAAATAGCTAACAAAATATGAGCGACATGGAACAAGAAGAAATTTTGACCGAGGATCAGTTAAAGTTAAAAGTTGTTGATGCAATAAAGCAGGTTTTCGATCCTGAAATTCCTGTAAACATATTTGATCTTGGGCTCATCTACGACATAAATATATTCCCGGTAAATAATGTATTTATATCAATGACGTTGACCTCACCATCTTGCCCATCCGCGGGTGAAATACCTGGCGAGGTCGAAGCAAAGGTAAGAGAAATTAAAGAAATAAATGACGTGAGTGTAGAGCTCACGTTCGATCCACCGTATACGCAGGACATGATGTCTGAGGAAGCGAAATTAGAACTTGGTTTTTTATAATATCTAAATTTATATAATATGTATCCAGAACAATTGGTTGCCCCGATGAGATCAGATCTCACAACAGCAGGCTTCAAAGAATTAAAGACGCCCCAGGATGTCGAAAATATTTTAGAAGCTGAAAAAGGAACGGTACTTCTTGTCATTAACTCTGTCTGCGGATGTGCTGCCGGCACAGCCAGACCTGGAATTAAACTTGCTTTGCAAAGGAGTAATAATAAGCCTAA
>DASVUU010000885.1:0-3364 GCA_036386935.1 Cytophagaceae bacterium
AACGGAAGGCGCTACTTAAATCAGCCGTTAGATCACAGATGTCTGTTGGTTTAAAAATGGCTTAAACCCTTCCTGCTTCGATTCTGGAGAAATCTAGTAGTGTATTTACAAGCTTAAGTAAGCGTAGACTGTTTCTATGAACAATATCAATTTGCTCTCTTGTGGCAGAATCTAGTGAAGTGTCTTTATTTAACACCTCTTCTAGCGGTCCAAGCATAAGAGTGAGAGGCGTTCTGAATTCGTGACTTACATTGCTAAAAAAAAACAGTTTTTGCTTTATCAATTTCGGCTAAAGCTTCCGCACGTTTTCGCTCTTCCTCATAGGCATGGGCATTTGCGACGGCAGCACTGATGTTTGAGCCTAATGAGTCATAAAATCCACGATAGTGCAAGTCTTACGCTTACACCCGCTATAAAAAAAGCTGATGGACGATCTGCTCCTGGTGTATTGACCGGTATAATAATGGCTTTCTCAATTGATTCAGGATATGGACGACAGTTTATAGAACCAAATACTTCAGAAAGATTATGAACCTCTATGGTTTGTCCAGAATTAATTACTTCTGCCACCGGCCATAAAGATGAATTTATGGTGATCAAATTCTCGAAGGCGGCACTTTGAGATTCCACACCAGAACTAGCAATTAGCCGGGCAGCTGTTCGGTCATGATTCAGGATATAAAACAGGGTGAACGGCAAATCCCATTCATAGTGTGCCAAAGTCTGCGCAGCAAGTGTGAACACTTTGTCAATTTCTTCGCTTTATTTGTATGAGCGGCAAGGTCTCTGATTGCTTTAGTCCGTCGCTCATTTAGCATTTTACTTGTTTGTTCTGTTAACGGATGAAAAACCCCTGCTACATCGCCCGTCTCGTCACGGATTGGGCTAAATGAAAAAGTCATGAAACCTTCCTCAAGAAATCCGTATCGGTTCAAAAACATTTGTTGATTTTCCACATAAGAAGCTTTACCTTCTATTGCTCCATAAAAGGCTCCACCCACTACAGGCATTGCTTCAGCCTAGCACTTTGTAAAGTCCATCCCCAAAGCTTTTGGATGTAATGCCCCACATATTGGAATATAGCCATCATTATAAATTTGAATATGCTCAGGCCCCCAAACAATACAAATTGGAAAATTGGACGAAAGGCAAAGGCTTACAGTGGTTTTAAACCTTTGGGGCCATAATTCAATAGGGCCTAATGGATTTTTTGACCAATCCATTAAGCGGAGACGTTCGCCCATCTCGCCGCCGTCGTGGAATATAGTATCAGTAGTTGTATCTTTTCCCTTTTGACCTATGCTTTGGTTTTCTGACATTATGATGAATTTTGGAAAAGTATATTTTGCTTAAATTAAGCCTATAATGAATCATGAGTTGTTCCATTTCCAGAAGAGTCTTTTCTAATAATGGATTGAGGGATCAGATCAAGTAGGGGAAAATTCTGGTTTTTTTGAGATTATCCTTGATTTTAAATGGAATATAGATGTTGAAACTCTTATTTCTAAAAATAATCATTTTTTAATCTAACTCAAGCTAAGTAATTACCAATAACTAGTAACTTACCGCCAATAAAGGGATAAAAGAACCTGCATTAAGAATTCTTATCGTTACTGAGGCACTTGCTAACTCGCCGTAAGAATATCTTTCCACCTAGTCGTATAGCAAGGGATAGGAGACCGGCTCTTACTTTCCATTTTTTTATCAACCCTTCCGAAGCAAATTGAATTGTCCCCTGCCATATATTTCATTTAGAAAATCATAGGGTTTAATAGGGCAAGTATTAAAACTCTAGCAACGAGCCTATCGCTTCAACGGTAGTTTCAAGATAACGAAGGTTGCCTAGTTTTTTGCTGCAGCAATTTATTGAAGAATAAATATATGCCATATCTCAGTGCAAGAACATAGGAAACCTTGAAAGGATGGTAAATTGGAGCGTAAGCTTTGTGGCCGTTTTCTCTAGGTCCAATTGGCGTTTGATTACTTCAAAGTAGGAAGTTACCGTGAAAACATCGCGACTGATGTGCCAATTAGGGCATGGGCTAAATTTACGAAAATTATGCCAAGTGTGAAGTTCCTGAAGCTGATACGTTTTAATTATACATTTTTTAAGCAATCATTAAGCCTTCCTGTGGAATTTGAAGGAGGTGAAGATAGATTGAAAATATCAATTTGTTTACGCGTTAGCTTCCTTTAAGCATTAATATGAAGGTTGGGATTAACCTATGTACTTCTGTACTAATGCGCTTTTAATTTGATTGACTTTCTCCACGGTCAACGGCTTGGATATTTGAAAATCAATATCGCTATGACTTAATTTTAATTTGTCCACCCCAGAGAAGTTACCCATTATTACTATTGGAATTTTTCTGTTCAACCCAGAAAGCTTCATCAGATCTGTAAGCGAATTTAAACAATCGCTTTCAAAGAGGGTGATGTCTATCAAAATCAAAGTGGGGGTAATCATTTTTTTCTGATAATAGTCGTTTGCGTGAAATTCCGCTTCTGAGCAATTCTTGACTGCCACAATGTCTCCAAGGAAGCCGGTCTGTTTTAAAATCAGCTTTGTGATAAAATTAGAGATGTCATCCTTGTCTACTATCAATATCAGCCGGTCCTTCATAACGGATTGAAGTTACACAAACTCTTTGATACTTATAGGTTTAGTCAAAACTTTTTTACTGACTCAAACTTCATTGCCCTTTTCTTATCATCGTCATCATCAGAAGAAGTTACCATATAAATTGTAGTGAAGTTCTTCCTCTCCACAGGAAGTTTTTCGAATTCAGCTAAAAATTCAAATCCATTCATCTCAGGCATGTTGAGATCTAATAGGATAAGCTCAGGCATGATATCACTTCTCTCCAAACCTTTAAGAGCCGATTTGCCATTTTTGTAGGCTTTGATATTATCACAACTTTTTTTTAGCAATTGCTGTGCAATAAACCTATCTATTGGGTCGTCCTCAATAACGACGATATTCACAAACTTAGGCTTGGTCATAAAAATGCTGGTTAAGGGCGGCAAATATAAGCTTTTTCATGAGTTGCCAAAGAATTAAATGGATCAGTAGGGTTGGGGAAATCTTGATATAAATTTCTAATACGAGAAATATTTGGATTCAATGATACCGAAACATGCCAGATGAGCTTGACTTCAGCTAATTGGCTGCTAAACTTTAGCATCATACTTTCTAGGAGGAGAAATAAGCTGTTAGTGAATTAGGCAAACGAGTTATATAGCAAAAAAAGCTTCCCTGAAGATTCAAGGAAGCTGGGATATCGAAGAACGTTACCTTTTAGTTAATTATTACCTTCTGTATTTTTAACAAGCTACCTACTACCACTCTAACAATATAGACACC
>DASVUU010000886.1:0-3606 GCA_036386935.1 Cytophagaceae bacterium
GGCGCCAAATATTTCAAGCTTGTCATTTACTCCATCTCCATTCGGCGTAAAGGCTGTAGGTACAAATACCCTTGGTGCGCAAATGCCAAGAACATTAATGTCATCTTCAACAAAACAGCGCCCCTCATTATATAACCTGACATGATAAAGTCCTTCGTGTGTTATTTCAAAGTTTTCTGACCTTGTCTTCCCCGGTGTCCATTCATAATGTTGGGATTTGCCTGCCTTGATGGTGAAAGTGCCATCCTCAAAACAATGGATGGTATCTTGGGGCAAGCTGGATACTGGTAGCTCATGTACAACCACCATAACTTCATCTGTACTTTCGGAGCATTTCAAACTGTCGGTTACAACAAGTTTATAGGTGGTATTTTTATTCGGATTTACAGTCAGCGACGCTGAGCTTGTCTTTGAAGGCTCCCATCTAAACACGCTACCCCCAGAACCATTCAAGGAAGCCTTCTCGCCCTTACATATGTCCATATCCGGGCCGGCATTTGCCAGCGGCAAAGAAAGTACCTTTATGTTGATACTATCTTTGCTTGTACAGATATTAGTTGAATCCTGAACCGTTAGTTTGTAAGAATTCGTCTTATCTACGATATATGAGGAGCTTGTTGTTCCAGTAGACCAACGAAATTGATATTTGGAAGGTAGTTTAGAGTCCAATGAAACGGTATTTCCATAGCATACCGTGGTATCATTACCCAATTCAAACCTCAGATCTATAACCACAATTTTAAAAGTGTCAAAGGCCAAGCAAGGCATTCCTGGCATCTTAATCTCGCATATATAAACCCCAGTTTTCGAAGTTTCAATACTTGGTGCAGAACTATTTAAGCCTACCCATTCATGTAGTGCATTTGGGTAGCCTGCTTGTAACTTTATGGTTGAACCATAACAAATAATGGTATCTACATACTGGTTGACTGGTGAACAAGCAACTATTACTATAGTATCTTTTTCATACACGCTCTTACATCCAAGTTCATCTTCCACAATCATTTTTGGAATATAGATCCCGGGCTTTTCATAAATATGATTAACCTCTTTTTCGGAACCCAAAACCCCATCTCCAAAGTCCCATAGATATTTTTCCGCATTAAGTGCTGTCCCTGTCAGCTTTACTGGAAATGGCGAATACCCATAAGCAGTGTCGACGGTGAAAGTTCCTAATGGTCCTCGAATGGCAATGTATTTTTCTTTGATGATAGTATCTGTACACCCAATTGAATCCTTAATAACGAGTTTAATGTCATATTCACCAGGTCTTGTATAGATATGTGAAGGGTCTTTTAAAATAGAGGAACTACCGTCGCCAAAGGACCATAAATATTCCTTGATTCCTGTTTTCCCCACTTTGGAAGAATCTTTAAATATCACCTGCCCGGGCCAGCATGTGATCAAAGTAGGTGCTGCCTGAAAGTTCGTTTTGGGAGCGTCTAACCGAACACTTGATGTTATTCTGATCGAGTCCTCGCAGCCATAGGAATCGGTAGCTTTAAATATCATTTTATTATTTCCGCTGGGAAGAAATTTTTCAACCTTTTTTCCTACAAAAATTGAATCATTGAATTTCCATTCAAATTTAAAAGGTCCAATTCCGGAAGTGTCGGACATTCTAGTATTCAGTGCCAAGGTATCACCTTCGCAACTAGATCCTATCTTTTTATCATAACTGAGTAGGGGAGACGTTACTTTAATCCTTTTTGATATTGTATCTGTACATCCTAGTTCGTCAGTAATTTTTAATTGAAGTTTTATTCCATCCCTTTGCTCTTGTAGGGAGGGCTTCTTAGAATTGAATTGATGAACAAGTAAAGTATCGTTGCCAGCGCTTATATCCTTGTTATCTAGTGTCCAAATTCTACTTTTAACTTTAAAAATACTTGTCGACTTATCTCTCACTTTTAGATCGTAGGGAAAGCATCCTGGCTTAGAATCAGTAAATTCTGCTTTTGGCCCAGAGGCCTTTATCATTGCGGGTTTTCGAATACTATCAATGCATCCTCTTGAATTCTGTACCACGAGTGTTATGTCGTATATACCTGGATTTTTATAACTTATCTTAGGGGATTTCTCATTGCTAATAATACCATTTCCCAAGTTCCATTTCCAGGCAACAACAGTTGTATTCGGGTCTGGATAGTTCACTTCTGGCATAAGCATCGAAGTCATAGGAATGCAACCACTTGCTTTATCCGTAGAGAAATTTATTTTGGACAACCCGTATTCAGGAATATAAATTGATAAGCTATCAATGTCTTTGCAATGATAAGGTTCCTCGTCATAGTAGGCCGTTAGGTAAACTTTGTAAGTCCCCGGCTTGGTGTAATTGAATGAAGGATTTCGAAGGTTAGACGTATCACCTGACTTGCCCGTTCCAAAATTCCACGATACCCTATGTGCTCCAATCGAGGAATCCTTGAATATTACTGCCCCCGCGTTACAGGCCGGCACGGTATATCTTATATAAGCTTTAGGAGGCAATATTTTAATGGCATTTTTATAAAAAAAGGTGTCTACACACCCATTTCTAAACGACAAGATATGGGGGCTGTACATTCCCGGAATTGAATTATAGCTATGGGTATATTCCTTATCACCTGGTTTCATCGTGTGAGAACCGTTTATGCCCCCGGCTTTTTCAGTCAACTCTGGTTGCAGCCAAAGAGAGTCGTATCCAGGATTGCTTAGGTTCTTGAAGGTATGACTAAGTGGTTTACACCCTGTCCTTGGGAATTGGTCAATATTAAACGCAGCCTTTACCTTAGTTCCTGCCATCACTATTTGAGAAGCTGAGACACTCTTGCATCCTGACGAAGTGGTGATGCTAAGCGAGACATTATATTTTCCCTCCCTTGTATAAAAATGGGTAGGAGCTGCGTCCACTAAACTTGTGCCATCTCCAAAGTCCCAAAGTCTCGAAACAATAGGATCAGCAGAATTAGTAGCATCCTGAAATATTGTATTCAATGGAATACATCCACTGCCGTTGGCGATAATAAAAATTGCCTGAGGATTACCTATTTTGATATATGCATCCTTCCTCAATACTTTCTCACATCCGGAGGCTTCAACGACTTTTAGGGAAACAGAAAAATTGCCTTCTTTAGTGTAAATATGTTGGGGGTTCTTTTCAGTGCTTTGGCTACCATCTCCAAAATCCCAACTATAGGAAACCCCCTCATTTGAAAGGTCCTTGAAATTGACGGTTAGTGGCACGCTGCAATTGCTAAGTCTATCCCCACTGAAATTAATTGTGCCAGATTTCGGTACTACAACATAATCTGGCTTTATCACAGTTGGTACTTTGCAGCTTGAATCTGCGAGCTGCATATTCATTGTCACAGTATAGCTGCCTGCGCTTGTATAGGAGTGAATTGGATTAACATCACTACTTTTCTCACCATCACCAAAATCCCACTCAAACTTAGTGGTTGGCGAGATAGAGGAGAGATTTTTGAACGTTATTTTTAAAGGACTACAACCTTCTTTGCTTGATGTAAAACCACCGGCGAAACTTGAAATCTCAACGAAGGAGGGGATAGTATAGCTGCTTTGGCAACCAAAGGAGATGTTTTTCACTGTTAGAGATACCGAATA
>DASVUU010000887.1:0-9196 GCA_036386935.1 Cytophagaceae bacterium
TCTTTGGCACCCTGTAAGGTGTAGCCTTTATCTTTTACATAGTAGTGTACCAGCTTCAGATTTTCGATGTCTTCATTCGTAAATTGACGAATGCCTTTTTTGCTTTTCCGGGGCTTCAAGATATCAAATTCAGATTCCCAAAACCTCAATAAGGAAGGCGCGACACTAAACATAGCAGCAACTTCCCCTATGGAATAATATAGCTTCTCTATTTTTCTTTCTTTATAAGGCACAATGTATCTTAATAGCTAATTTCAAATTTACAGAATTTTTCTAGATTGATTTTATTACTTAATGATATTTGATAGTGTGATAATTAACACTATTTACTTCAAACGATTTTGCCTACGGATAGTAGATAAGCAAATAAACTAAGGGATTATTCAACAGAATCCGGAATTAGAATTATTCCTTACGAATTGTAATTCATGAGGCCCCTTTTCTCTTTTAGCTTAAAAATGAGTAATTTTAGCGCCACATTGTAGATACATGGCAAAATTTTTATACAAGAGTCTTATTTTAGCTGCCTTTATATGCCTAACGGTGGGGTATTCTCTACAAAGTAAATCCCTTGTTCCAACGTCAATCCATCATGCTCTTGAAACTATCCAGCAGAAGTCGCCCTATGACTTCGAGATCATCCCTAATTATGTTCACGAAAAAATTACTTTAAAAATCAATTCCACAGACCGGCACCTGAAAACAATAAAGATATTTGACATTATCGGCAATGAAATTGTGTCAGTCGAGCTTGTTCATAAAGAGCTGTACAAATATGACATTGATTTTTCTTCATTCCGCCCAGGTGTATATTTATGCAATTTGTATTCTGATAAGGGCATAGTCGCTACCCGGAAGTTATTATACAGATAAACCCATTGCCATTCAATTTTTACGAAATGGAAATTCACGCTCGCTAAATACTAAAATAGACTACGAAAGCGACTGATTTTCTATTGCTGCCAGTTGCAATATTCTCTCGTATTCTGCTGGGTTGAGATCCTGGTAGAAATACAATACAGGATTTACCTTTATGCCATTTTTAATGATCTCGTAATGGAGGTGCGGAGCAGTAGACAACCCTGTATTTCCTACAGTACCTATAAGTTCACCTCTTTTTACCCTTTGTCCTGATTTCACATTAAAGCTCTCCAAATGTGCGTATTTAGTCACATAGCCAAAGCCATGGTCTATCTCTATTTCATTCCCATATCCTCCGGGGTTCTTACTTAAAACTCTTATGATGCCATCACCCGTTGCATAAATGTGAGTTCCTCGAGGTGCTGAAAAATCGCAGCCGGTATGCATTTTTTTAACTTTATAAATTGGATGTATCCGCATACCAAAACCCGATGCAAGGCGAGTGAGCTCCTTGTTGGATATTGGCTGTATTGCCGGGATGCTCGCCATCATTTTTTGTTTATTCTTTGCGAGCTTTACAATTTCATCATAAGATTTTGATTGCACCGCGATCTTATGCTTTAGCTTTTCCATTTTGTCCAGTGTGGCTGCTATTAAATCATTTCTGTTTAGGCCTTTGGACAATAATTTTTTGTAGTTGTTTACCTGTATATTTCTAGAAGTAGAAGCAATGGGTTTGGCTTCAAAAATTACTCGATATACTTTATCATCGCGCTCCTCAAGCACCGCTATCTTCTCGTGCACGTCGTCGAGTTCTTTATTCATAAGTTGGTAATAAAGCTCCAACTCCTTATTTTTTCTTTGCAGAATGGTTTCTTTAGGAGATTTAAAAAATTGAGAATAAAGAATCCCTAGCCCCACTGCAAATATCAAAGAAACCAAAAGGAAGCTTAATGCATTTATAATCCATTCAGTCGGGCTTATCCTTAGCCTTTCATATTTACACGTTTCGGTATCGTAATAATATTTTATCTTGGCCATTTTTTAACATAACTATAAATTATACTAAATTTGAATTTAAAAAATGTCTTTTCCTTGCTAAAAGCTTCAGAATTAGCCTAAAAGTGTACATTTAAAAAAGGAAAAGGTTTAAAAATAACAGAATTTTTAATTAATCCCAATTTCATGGATTCCAAAAGTATACGGCAGAAGTACCTGGATTTTTTCAAATCAAAAGGACATCAAATAGTCAATTCTGCCCCGATAGTACTCAAAAACGATCCTACCCTAATGTTTACTAACGCTGGTATGAACCAGTTTAAGGATTACTTTTTGGGAAATGAAACGCCGAAATACAAAAGGGTTGCTGATACTCAAAAGTGTCTAAGGGTGTCAGGAAAGCACAATGATCTTGAGGAGGTTGGCTTGGATACCTACCATCATACCATGTTCGAGATGCTCGGTAATTGGTCTTTCGGTGACTATTTTAAGAATGAAGCGATCGAATGGTCTTGGGAACTGTTAACGGAAGTGTATAAACTCCCTAAAGATAGAATATATGTTTCGGTATTTGGAGGGGATGCTAGCGAGGGGTTGGAAAGGGATGATGAAGCCTTCGAAATTTGGAAGAAATTTATTGACCCAGACAGGATTATCTATGGGTCAAAAAAAGATAACTTCTGGGAGATGGGCGACCAAGGTCCATGTGGTCCATGCTCTGAGATCCATGTGGATTTGAGGTCAGAAGAAGAAGTTAAGAGGGTAAATGGCAAAGATCTGGTCAACGAGGGTGATCCTCTAGTAGTTGAGATTTGGAACAATGTTTTTATTCAATATAACCGTAAGGCAGATGGTTCATTAGAATCGTTGCCAGCGAAACACGTCGATACGGGTATGGGTTTCGAAAGGCTTTGCATGGCTGTGCAAAAGAAAACTTCCAACTATGACACGGATGTTTTTCAACCAATTATACAATATATAGCCGGCGAAGCTGGGAAGAAATACGGGGAGAATGAGCAAACGGACATTGCAATAAGGGTATTGTCCGACCATATCCGGGCGATCTCGTTTACTATTGCTGACGGTCAGTTGCCTTCTAATAATAAGGCGGGATATGTTATAAGAAGAATTCTTAGACGGGCGGTAAGGTATTCTTACACCTTTTTAGATTTCAAAGTTCCGTTCATCTATAGATTAGTGCCTTTGTTAGCAGACCAATTCGCGGACGTCTTTCCTGAGTTGAAAGCACAGCAGGACTTTGTGCAGAAGGTAATACAAGAAGAAGAAATATCTTTTTTACGCACCTTGGAGATTGGCTTAAAAAAATTAGAGCAAATCAAAGAAGAACTGAAGGGTAAATCAGATACAATCAATGGAAAAGTGGTATTTGATTTATATGATACATTTGGGTTTCCATTAGACTTGACTGCCTTGATTGCGCGAGAAGCAGGATATAAGATAGATGAGCCAGGATTTGAAAAGGAAATGTCACTGCAAAAAGACCGATCTAGAAAGGCCGCTACATCAGAAACGTCAGATTGGGTAATGGTTAATGATGTAGAGAAGGTCGAGTTTGTTGGTTATGATGATACATCTTCGCTAGCTAAAATTGTTAAATATAGAAAAGTAAAAACTCAAAATAAGGAGCAGTACCACATTGTACTGGATACCACTCCCTTTTATGCAGAAAGTGGTGGGCAAGTTGGAGACACGGGATTTATTGAGTCTAACGGTACGAATATAAATGTTGTCGATACTAAAAAGGAAAATGACCTAATTATCCATATTACAGATAAGCTTCCTTCAGATTTCTCGCATACTTTCAATGCCCAGATCGATACTAATAAAAGAGCTTTAAGTCAAAGTAATCACAGTGCTACCCATTTATTGCATGCAGCCTTAAAATCGGTATTAGGAACACATGTCAACCAAAAAGGATCATTGGTAAATGACAAGGTTCTTCGGTTTGATTTTTCGCATTACTCGAAAGTTACTGACGAGGAGCTAAGGCAAGTGGAGAAAATCGTAAATAGGAAGATAAGAGAAAATGTACTTTTAGACGAGCGGCGCAACGTCCCTATAAGTGACGCAAAGAATATGGGAGCCATGGCCTTGTTTGGTGAAAAGTATGGAGAGTTTGTGAGGGTAATTACTTTTGACAAAAGCTTTTCAGTCGAATTGTGCGGAGGAACCCATGTAAAATCGACAGGAAGTATCGGGCTATTCAAAATCATTGCAGAAAGCTCAGTTGCAGCAGGAGTTAGGCGTATAGAAGCAGTTACGGCAGAGGCGGCTGAAGAATTTGTTTACAGCCAAACTGAGACGGTAAGTAAGATTCGGGAATTGCTGAGGACCCCGGGCGATATTGTGAAGGCGACAGACGGCTTGCTTGAAGAAAGAAACAAACTGCAAAAACAGATAGAGGAGCTCATGAGCAGGCAAACTGCATCTATCAAAGCTGAACTGATTTCCAAAGCCATCAAATCTGATAATATTAATTTTATCGTGGATAAGATTGAGGCAGGCTCTGCAGAAGCCCTCAAGCAGATTTCTTATGAAATTAAAAATAAGTTAGACAATGTATTTGTGGTACTAGGAAGTGAGATAGATGGCAAGCCTACGTTGTCGGTCATGATTTCGGAGAATCTGGTGAATGAAAGAAAATTGGACGCGCGAACCATTATTAAAGAGCTTGCCAAAGAAATTCAAGGTGGAGGAGGAGGCCAAGCGTTTTATGCAACTGCAGGTGGTAAAAACGCTGCAGGGTTGGACAGCGCAATTGCAAGAGCGAAGGGGATGATAAAGGAATTAGTTTAATTGGGTCAACAAGAAGAAATGGATAAGAATATTTTTGATAAATATCAGCCTGTAATTGGTTTGGAAGTGCATGCGCAGCTTGCCACAAACAGTAAAATTTTTGCTTCAGACTCGACGGAGTTTGGCAATATGCCTAATACAAACATCAGTGCCATTACTCTGGGCCATCCAGGCACTCTGCCATTGTTGAATAAAAAGGTAGTGGAGTATGCTATAAAAATGGGATTGGCCTGTGGCTGCGATATCACGAGGGTAAACCATTTCGATAGAAAAAATTATTTCTATCCAGATCTTCCAAAAGGGTACCAAATAACACAAGACAAAGCTGCCATCTGCAAAGGCGGTACTGTGGATATTAAAACAAAAGAGGGTGGAGAAAAAACCATTCGTCTTAATAGAATTCACATGGAAGAGGATGCAGGCAAGAACATGCACCTTGCTGAGGAGGTAGATACGCTTGTAGATTATAATAGGGCTGGGGTGCCGTTGATAGAAATCGTGACAGAGCCTGATTTGAGGAATTCTGACGAGGCTTTTGCATTTCTAACTGAAGTGCGTAAACTAGTTCGATACCTGGAAATTTGTGATGGCAACATGGAAGAAGGAAGCATGCGATGTGATGCTAATATTTCCGTGATGCTGAAAGGAGCCAAGGAATACGGCAAAAAGGTGGAGGTGAAAAATATGAACTCCATTCGAAACGTGCAAAGAGCCATAGAATTTGAAATAGAAAGACAAATCAATGAAGCGGAAGCCGGTAATACGATCTACTCAGAAACGAGACAGTTTGATGCTATTACAGGTCATACTTATGGAATGAGAACCAAGGAAGAGTTAAATGACTATAGATACTTTCCAGAGCCGGATTTGCAACCTCTGAAAATTTCGGAGGAGTGGTTGTCCAGTATAAAGAACATGCTTCCAAGCCTGCCTCATGAATTGTATAAGAAATTTACTGGGGAATTTGGATTGTCAGAGTACGATGGATTGGTATTAACCGATACCAAAGAGATTGCCTTGTATTTCGAAGATTTGTGTAAAAAAACGAAGAATTTCAAAGCAGCGTCTAACTGGGTAATGGGTCCAGTTAAATCATACTTGAACGAGCTCACCTTACATATCAATCAGTTTCCAATAAATACTGATCAACTTGCTGAGCTCATAGCGCTTGTTGATGAGGGAAAGGTCAGCTACACGGTAGCAAGTCAAAAAGTATTTCCTGAAATGCTAAAAAGCGATGGAAAGAAACCGTTGGCAATCGCAGAATCATTAAACCTCATGCAGGACAGCAGCAGCGATAGCTTGCAGCCTATTATCGATGAAGTACTTGCTAAAAATCCTGCGAAAGTTGCCGAGTACAAGGGTGGAAAAACCGGAATCCTCGGGATGTTTATGGGCGATGTAATGAAGGCCAGCAAAGGTAAGGCCGATCCTAAGATCGCGAGTGAATTATTAAGGAAATCATTAGAAGCTTAAAAAGAAATGAGGGTAAGTAGATTTTTTTATCTTTTTGTATTCGTGCTTTGTCTTTCCCAATGCAAGGATAAGAAAGGCGAGCAACAGGAAAAAGTTGTGGGCAATGAATTGGCCTTTACAATCAAAGGCAATATCAAAAACGCTCCCGTGCAGGAAGTTATTTTAAAGAAAATGACTCCTAACGGATGGACTTCTGTCGATACTGCCAACATGGACAATGGTGGCAACTTCAAATTTAAGGGAACTACCCCAGAGGCTGACTTTTATAGAATATTCGTAAGCGATTCTCTCACCTTTATTGTGATAGTGGATGAAGAGGAAATTTTAGTCAACGGAGATTTTGTCCAGGGCCCGAAGAGTCTAGTCATTACCGGATCAAGCGGGACAACTCAATTTTATGCTTTCGCAAATAAATTGCAAAGTTGGGACAGTACTGAAATCGATTTGCAAAAGCAAGTCAATATGGCCAACGGCGACGAGAGCTTGCAAAGAAGGTTGAAAATCCATCAATTAAAAAAATCGTTATTTATAAAGACTTATATCGATAGTATTCAACCAACTCTAGCGGTATTCTATATGAAGGATTTTCTAAATCCCGAGGAGGAAATGGAATACCTAACGGGCCTTTCCCAAAAGATAGATACTGTTCTTGCTAAGTCCAAGTATACCAAAGCCTTCAGCAATGACCTGCAGGAGATAAAAAATGCTCTTGTGCAAAAGGAGCAATCAACACAAAATGCATCCGTGGCGGTTGGAATGCCGGCGCCAGAGATTGCCCTTCCTGATCCTAATGGGAAGGTTATTCCATTATCTTCTTTGAAAGGTAAGTTTGTATTGATAGATTTTTGGGCCTCATGGTGCGGACCTTGCCGGGCGGAGAATCCTCATGTTAAAAGAGTCTACGATCAATATAAAGGCAAAGGGTTGGAAATTTATGGTGTATCGTTAGATGCTGACAAAAGGGCTTGGACGAATGCGATAGACAAAGATCAACTTCCCTGGTTGCATGTATCTGACCTGAAATATTGGAACTCCTCGGTGGTTGCTCAGTATGGAATTGAAGGGATTCCTGCTACTTTTTTATTGGACAAAAAGGGTGTAATAATTGCAAGAAATTTGCGTGGAGAGGAGCTTTCTGCAAAGCTTGCAGAGGTTTTGAAGTAATTTATTTTTAAATAACAAACAAACTAAAAGTCTAATGAAAAATTTTTTATTCTCCATTTTATTAATAAGTTCTTTGTGTTCATGTAAAAAGGAAAACAAAGATACTCCAGCTCCTGCAAACCAAGCAGAAGAGTCTGCTGGAAATACGGGGTGTAAACCTATGTGGTATTTGTTTCAGCCTGATCCTGCAAAATCAACTTCGGCAACCGTAGCTAATGGTCTGCTCAGTCTTTCCGCCAACACAACAAGCAGCATTTACAATGCTGGCGTATATCAAAAATATTTAGAAGGAGATTTTCAAATGAGCATTAAGTTTCAAGATTTGAAGGTAAGCGATTACGACAAAACGAATATCTTTTCTATGATGGTGCAAAATGCGGAGATCTCAGAAGAGAGTTTTTCAGCAACAGGTCAAGTTACCCCTGGCTCGTGTGTAGCTTTTTCCACATCTGAATCGGTTGGAAAGTCTGAAAATTGGCTCTATTCAGCGTCATCAATAATATCATCTGGATATATTGAGATGACAAGGGTGAAGGACACTATTTCAACGCAAATTAAAATTGATGGAAAAGTGGTATGCTCTGATAGGTGCCTTGTATCATCAAAGTTCAAATCTTTAAAAGCTCAAATAACGTTAGGTGGAAATATTGGTGGTTCATCCCCCTCACCAGCCTCCGTTAAAGTAGACGAATTTAGAATCACGGGCGGTGGGGGTAAAGTATTTGCAGACAGTTTTGATTGCGACAATATCATAAAGTAAACAACAAAAGAGAAAGGTGCCTACAATTATAGCACTGTAGGCTCTCTCTTTTAAAAAGTTCTCAACGGTTGGTTCTCCAAATTAGATAGTACTATCGTGCTATTTAAGCTTCTTTAGCTCTGGAAAATTTTTTCAAATGTATCTTAGGCAACATGCCTGTTGCGAAAGTGAGTAAACCTTTTATTGCAACTAATAATTCATTCCCCCTTTCGTTTTTTTAAGAATACAAATTGCGTTGCCCACAGCGAAAGTGGATTAGCAAATACATGCGCCAAGCGTATTTTGCCAGGCTTGAAATCACTTTTAGATTCGACATCTTATAGAATAAATTTTTGAAAACGCATCCGGTTAAATTGGGAAAATAGACCGACCTTGAATTAACCTCCATCAGAACACGCTCTTTATATTTTCACGCCGAGTGTCCATTCAACAAAATCGGCAGAGCCATAATGGGCTTTCAGAAAGACACCAATGAATAGGTCCGGTGATAGATAGTATTTCAACCCATACCTTTGGTACCAGGGTTGGTAAAGTTTATAAGGATCGTATAAATAAATTCCTCCCTGGGTCAAAAGAGAAAGCTTGTTGAAGGTAAGCTCATGCCCAAACAATAGCCCGAGTCTCGAATTTTGAACTGCGTTCAAATCTATGCCTAGGGTGCGTTGTATGGAGGGATCGTAGAAGACTTCAAAGCCCAGTTGAAGGATGCTCTTTCTTGAGACTGCCCTTCCTCCGTAAATGGAAAAGACGCCGATCCCATAGTTAGGACCTAGGATTGGGTAATTTTGCTTCATCCCTCCTGCAAGCGAGAGAAATAAGCTGCTCTTTTTCTTGAAAGGACTTAAGGTATCTCTGATGATCCTGGGGTTGTCGGCGCTCCCAAAACCTAGACCAATATGAATTGTTGGTACGTTTATCCCGAGGTTAGGAACTTTTAGATTTCCATTAGAAAAATGTATAATGCCTAAGCCTGCATTGAGATAAAGTTGTTTGTAGATCCTTTGAGTAATGTTTATTCGGCCATTCAGGCAATAATTGAACTTACTGCTTATGATGTTATTCTTATTATTAGTCTTTAAATCAAAGGTTCTATTTATAAAACCCGGACCTCCTCCAATT
>DASVUU010000888.1:0-2011 GCA_036386935.1 Cytophagaceae bacterium
CAACTAGAACTAGCGAATTAATGTGGAATCAATGTTGTTCAAATAGAAACTGGACGGAAGCAATTAACTTTGGGACCATTCGACTTAGCTCGGACGTTTGTTCTCAACCAGTCGTAAAAAGCCTTTCTAAGTGTGAAAACAGTTCTGTTACATTGACAGCTACAGGCGGGACTACTTATAAATGGTATAAATCTACTAATGATGCCCTACCTTTCTTCACAGGACCCGACTATACCACACCAACACTAACTTCGTCAACCACCTATTATGTTAGTAATCAAAAAAGTAATTGCGAAAGCAAAAGAACCCCGGTGACTGTTACAATTAACAAAACTATTCCAAACTTACCTTCTGGCATAATGGGTGATTCTATGCCATGCGCTAATAGTAGCAAGTCTTATAAGGTATCAAGCGAAAATGAGGTTTTATATAAATGGAGAATCGTCGGCGGTAATCTAATATCGAATCAGGCGGAATCTATCGAGGTACAATGGATGGATGCAGGACCTGGACAGATAGGCGTTACGGCATCTAATGCCTGTGGAAAAAGCGAGGAACGTATTTTACCAGTCTCAGTAAAAGGGTCACCCCTTAATAAATTCTCTATCAGTGGCCCGACTTCTGTATGTGCTGGTAAGATTGCGACTCATCGCATAGTTGGAGACTCTTCCTTCTCATATATGTGGCATTATTCCAGTGAATCGGGTAACGTTATCAGTGAAAGTAATATGACACTTATCAAAAGATGGGATAGCCCTTGGTCAGCTGGGCTCTCCGCTGTTTCTTATAATAAATGCCGATCTTCTACTCCCGTTAATTTTGGAATTGATGTGATAAATAAGCCTTCGTCGCCAGGAATCTGCAGAGTCAGTGCTGATAAATCCGGTTCACTCGTAGAAATAAGGGTGTTTCCGATTTATTATCAATCAAATTTAGACAGCCTCCTAGTCTATAGAGAAGGTAAAAAAGCTAATTTGTATCAGTTTATTGGCTCAGCTCCTATAAATGCCGGATATATTTTCACAGATAAAACTGCACTTCCTTCTCAACAAGAATATAGATACAAGGTTGCGTTCAAAGATTCGTGCGGCAATATCTCCGATCTAAGCCAGTACCATAAGACAATGTACTTGTCTATGAATAAAGGAGCTTCAGAAAACATATGGAATCTAGTTTGGACACCATATTTCGGTGTTTATGAGGTGCCTTCTTATGAAATTTACAGAGGGGTTACACCGAATAATCTAAGTTATTTAAATACTGTATCTGGAAATATTAATTCTTACACAGATTTTACCGCACCTGCAGGTACAAGTGTATACTATCAAATCAAAATCAAAGAGGCTTTTTGCGCAGGCGTTCAAACAGATGACGATGGTGAAATAAGATCTAATATTATGAATTTCAACGTCATTACAGGCACTATAGGAGGTGAGGAAAACGAATCATTGATCAAGGTTTTCCCTAATCCTAATCAGGGCGAATTTACTATTGAAATGAATAATGGCAAAGGCGAACTTCGCATAACAAATATGTTAGGACAAACAGTTCTTGAGAAAAAAGTGGACCAAGTGGATTCTAGTACTTTAGTTTCCGGCCTAGCCCCAGGAATTTATCTAATGGAAGTTAATCTTGGGACGAAGATGATCTCAAAAAAGATTATTGTTAAATAAAATGTGATTACGTTTTTTAAGGGTTCTACAATATTGTAGAACCCTTTATTTTATTAATGTTTCTCTTCCATTTGAGCTCTTCCTGCAGCTGTAACTAATTCGTCAGGCATTAAATTGCTAGAAGCCACCATTGCTTTATTCTTCATTCCCACAATTACCCTGTGCTCTCCGGCCAACAATGCCTTGTATCCTTCACTTGCTACTTCTTGTGGTGTCGATAGTGAGGCGTTCGCTGCAACCGTATCTTCTGCGTTAGCTTTGTTAAAGAAATCAGTATCAGTAGGGCCAGGCACCAGCGCAGTGATAGTTACATTACTATCTTTTAGTTCATTGATAAG
>DASVUU010000889.1:0-1910 GCA_036386935.1 Cytophagaceae bacterium
TGGATGCAGCCAACCCAGGAAACTTTGAGACGTTTGATAAAAACCGTCTAGCGAATGCAGTGACTGATACAGGAATAAACTTTATAGGTCTGAAACAAGAGCAAAGAGAAAAATTTAAAGATGCTTCTTACAACACTATTCTTGAATATGGATATAAATTAAGCTCTTTTGATCGTATAGAAGAATATTCACAAAACATTGCTATATATTTTGTAAGGTTGGCACTTGAGTTTACAGGCCAGGATACAACTATAGATCGTCAGCAAGCATTAGCATCGCAAATCAAGGACGTGGTTAAAATTACTCTCGCTTCTGATACTGCTTTACTTGGAGACACTAATGTATTTATAGAAGCATCGCAATTGCGCGAAATCCCACGCCAGAATATCATTTATATGAAAATGAAAATTCGGGAAGACGGCATGGAATGGGCAGTATCGGAGAATAGAAATGGTGAAGTGGAATCAAGATTATTACCGGAGTAAACAAAATCCGCTTCTGACAGCATAACTATATTGGAAGACGGTATCGCAAGTGGTAACGCATCAATAATTTATTAATCAAAAACTGGCTGTTAGTAAGGTAGTCAATTTTATAAAAAAAATAACATGAGCAAATTAAATCAATATATTGGAGGTATAGTATCCAGTATTACAAATGCAAGGTCTATAGGTGACATGCAGACAATAGAACTGGCAAAACAATATGCAGGGCACGATCTTTTAAAACATTTTTCTGTGCCAAGGATGCGTATAGCAGACATAGAAATGACGATTCCCGTAGCGATGGATACACCCAATCCCGGAAGCTTTGAGATGTTTGATGAACCCCGTCTCAATAATGCAGTAATTGATGCAGCAGCGAAATTTATAGGTATCAAAGAACCTGGGTTTAGAGAGAAATCTTATCCTGCAATCTCAGAAATGACAAAATCTATTTTAAAAAATTCCATCAATGAGCAACCGGATACTAACGAAAGAATCCGCACCTATTCAGAACGTGTTGCCAATTATTTTGTAAAGACTGAAATCGGATTAATTAAAGAAAGCAATGTTAGGAGCAGATACCGTCGTGAAGAACTTGCACCACAGCTTATACAAGTAGTTACCAATACTCTTGCTTCTGATACTGCTTTACTTGGAGACACTAATGTGATTATTGAAGCATCAAAACTACGTGATATTCCACGTGAAAATATCACTTATATTAAAATGAAAATCCGCGAAGACGGTATGGAATGGGCAGTATCGGAAAACAAAGAAGGTGAAGTAGAATCAAAATTATTACCTGAGTAACCATGAGAAAGTCTAAATTAAACCTGGTAAACGAGTTAAGGGAACGCTTAACGGAATTCCCACAGATTGTAAACCAACTAGAAACAAAGGATCCACTTTTTAAAGAAAAGTTGTTATCCTGGATCAAAAAATGTGAAGAACTGCTGACCACCCATAATGTCGCCGAAGTATCAGAACTTGCTGGGCTAAGAAGCAAAATCATTGGGCACGGTGTCACAGGCGGGCGTGGTACGGCTTCTAGAAAAGAATCACTAAGAATAGCTGCCGAAGTACTGTATGATGTGCAAAAAACAACATTAAAGGTATACCAGCCCATTAATAAAAAGATAGAGGAATTACGGGAGTTAACAGCTCAGTTGTTGCTATTAGTTAGTGCAACCGGGGAGGTACGCAATAATGTAACCAAACCCTTTGACTTACTTATTGATGAGATTTGGCGGTTCATATTACGTAACGAGCAGCTCAAAGCGGGTGCTATTAAATTAAAAACGGTATTATCGCCAACTGATATCCAGCTGCTTTTAGCGCAGGAAATAAATTTAGAAGATTTTAGCGGCTAAACCACTTTATCAACATTATTATATTTTAAAATGTGAGGCAACAGGCAGCCTACAG
>DASVUU010000890.1:0-1573 GCA_036386935.1 Cytophagaceae bacterium
CAATGTAACTGCAACATTTGAAATCAAAGACGAAAAAGGAACGGTACTTACAACTGCCCAGGTTGACCTAACTGGATCGACATGTTTTCCATTAAATCAAAAAGATTACAGCGAAATATGTACCTCTTCAAAAGAAACTGAGGGATTGATAAAATTGCTAAATGCTATGGCTGGTAATGGAGATATTAAGCCCACTGGAGGAGGTCAAAACGGCGCCATATTAATAAATGATAACGTTGGTAACCCTGCCAAAAATGTTTACAATCCTGATTTTTCACCATATTTTAAGAATTATCTAAATTCACTAATAAGCAGTGCTAACAACAGCAATCTCTGGTATTTCAATTCAACCGCTCAAGGCAATTCTGCTACCATAAACATTGCAAAGAGTGACGATTTTAGCAGTGCTCAGGGCATTAGGCTTGTTGTAGTTTTATCTCCAGAGAATGCCACCACACTTCCACAGAAATTCGACATCGCCAATATAAGAGCCATTAGCTGTTTTAGAAGCTTAGGTGTCGCTAATCTATTCGGGGTTACGGCTACCTATTTCGATCCAGAAAATGCTGCTTTAGCAGGGTCTTATGATTTTAAGGTCAGTGTTCTTGCAAGAAAAGAAGGACAAATGAATTCTCCAGATTTTCCTGTATTAAAATGTGGCCCTCCTAAACCTGAGGAATGCAAAAGTGTGGCACACGACAACACGGATAATCTTCCTGTGTTCCTAAACCAATTACAGACTTATTTGATCAATACAGCTGACGGGGGAAACGGGCCGATAAACAAAACAAGTATTAACTTAGACCTATCTAATTTTAACATTTTTAATTCCGACTTGAAAAGTCAGTTAGGCGAGGATAATTATTTACTATCTGACATTACCTCTTCTTCGGATGTAAAGCAATTGAATTTCCATTTATGCCCTGTTGATATTTCAGGCACAAAATGCGGTGCTGTAGCAGGCTCTAATGTTTGTGATATCAATCTTAAGTTTAAGGATAATCCGGACAATATCAATTTCAATAAAATAATAGCTTATGGTAGACTAAAAGCTGATTATTCTTCTTCTAAAGCGGGTAAGGCTTATAATTTTGATTTGGTAGCATTTTATTTAGACCCTAATGCTCCCGAGGGGCAAGCAGCAAAGCAAAAGAGCGCTTTGCTAAGTGGTACCTCATGCTTTCCTGTAGCTAATTGTGAGATTAATTCATGTGGCGGTAATCAAATTAAAAATGGGGACTTTGAAGACCCTACAGCCTTGCCAAATGGGTCATGTTATAGTGGTTCGGCTAATATAGAGTTTAATAGAAAATCCAACTATTTTTCTACAGACTACTGTTTTTCTATTCCCATATATGGAAACCCATTTGGTGTCATTTCTCTGACAAAGTTCCCGGAAACTTTTTCTGATGGAAATACGGTAATTCCTTACAAGTATGCAACAGACCATACCACAGGAAACGGTTATTTTATGATCATAGATGGTAGAGATCGTGACCCCAATGATAATGTTGATCCATCTGCCAATTCCACTAAGTATAGGGCATGGTACAATACGGTAAAAGTGGAAAAA
>DASVUU010000891.1:0-7225 GCA_036386935.1 Cytophagaceae bacterium
TTTAGGCTTTAACAGCAGCTCTCAACTTGAGATCGAACACAATTTTGACCTTCCAAAGGAGGCAATTGTAACTGATTCCTGGCTTTGGGTAGGTGATAGCATTATTCAAGCTAAAATCTTGGATCAGTGGACTGCTTCACAGATATACGAAGGGATCGTGAACAGAAGGAAAGACCCCTCTATTTTGACTAAAGGTGGGGAAGGGAATTACAAGTTGAAGATTTACCCCTTACTTCCCAATGAAATCAGGAAAGTAAAAATAACTTACCTTGTACCATTGAAATGGGCCTCCCAAGCCGCCTATTCTCAAATCCCTACCAATATTTTCAACGGACTCAGCTCAAAGCCCCAGGTTTTTCAAGTTCTCGTTTTTCCATCGAAGGACCTAAAAAACCCAAGAATCTTAGAAAACTCGACTTTTACTGCTACAAAACTCAATGATCCCTCTGGCGGAATTTATGAGCAGATAGATATTCCTATTGAAAACCTTAATAATACGCTATCCCTAGCTTTCGACTCTCCTATGAAAAATGGAATATACCTCAGCAGGTATGAAGTAAATGACAAGGGATACTTTCAAATGGCTATGATTCCTTCATTGGCTTTAAATCTTGGGATAAATAAGAAAGTAGCTTTACTGCTAGATTATACTGAGGGAAAAACTTCCATTACGTTGCAACAATTGAAGGAAATCGTCAAAGCTAAAGTAAAGGCAAATTTTTTACCTACAGACTCTATAAATATTCTTTATAACAATAAGTTAGATGTAGTGAAGGCGAAGGAGGGCTGGATCAAGGCAGACTCGGCTGGAATAGAAATTGCATTTTCATCTTTTAATTCTAAACCATTAAATAAATATTCAGACCTGGTTGGCCTTCTGAAAACCGGGATAGATTTTGTAAAGGGGAATGGTAATAACGGTTCAATTGTTCTGCTTTCGGCCTCGGAAGGCTTCTCAAATCAGGCGCAGGCAAATGATCTAATAAACGGTTTAACTTCGCGGATGAATCCAATATTTCCTATTCACATTGTTGATTTCGTTGACCAAAATTACTCTTCAAATTATGTCAATGGCACCTATTACTATGGCAACGAATATCTTAATTCTAGCCTTTCACGCTTGACAATTGGAAGCTACTTTAATGTAAGAACGCAAGCAAACTTTCCTGATCTTATCGATAGGAGCCTCCAAGCTTCAACTGGAACGATTAGTGCCTTCGACTTGTATACTAGAGTAAAGACGGGCTATGCGTATGGAAGATATTTTCTTACCCCCATCACGCAAAATGTTAGCATAAGTCAACCGATCCTGCAGGTAGGTGAATTTTCAGGAAGCTTTCCATTTATTATAGAAACGTCTGGCACAATAAAAAATGTGCCGTTTTTTAAGAAAATAGAAGTAGACTCCGTTCAGGCCGGTGGCGATTTATCCTCAAAACAAATCATTGCGGGAAATAAAATGAAAGGTTTAGAGGCCGGTGTACAATCAAATGAGAATATCTGGGAAATTGTCAGACTGAGCCTTGAGCATAGAATGCTCTCCAGCTATACAGCTTTCTTAGCTTTAGAACCAAGTGACACAATTTTTGCCTGCAAAGATTGCAAAGATGAGACCATTCTTTTACCGACCTTTACGAACAATGATGATCTGGATACCTTGAGCATCGCTGCTTCACCAAACCCGTTCAATATTGAGACCGAGATCAATCTAAGTTTTGCCTCAAATGTAGATCTCTCTAAATATTCGTTCGCCATATATAGCATGACTGGTCAACTAGTTAAAACGTTTTCAAAGCTGAATGAAGGATTTAAAGGACGATATAAAATTAAATGGGAAGGGAGAAGTGATCAAGAAAATGAATTACCAAATGGGCTTTACAACTTTGTAATGAATACACCTAAAGGTAGTAAGTCGATAAAACTTGTTCTAGCAAAGTAAAATTGAAAAAGCAGAGGACTCGTAGAGAGTCTTCTGTTTATATTAGCCACATCTATCAATATTTTTACATCTTTTGGCTGCTAACGTATTGCAAACTCCTTTTTTGCTAATGCGAACAATCTTATTGAAAACCGACGGTTCTTTCGGATAACAAATCGGCGGTGATTAAAGCTAGAATTGGTAACCAAAAATCCATTGAGATTGCAACCTTAGCCTAATCATTGACTGACGGTTTGAACAAAAGATTTATATGCTGTATATAAGTAAGTTACTTGGCCTTGAGGCAACCATAGTTAACATATTTGGGAAGCAATCATTTGCTTGATAGGACATAAGAAACAAGCTAGTCTGCCGAATAAATAAAATGTTTAGACATCACTATTGCTATGGGGCTTTTCCACATCTGAAAAATTGCCTTTAATCGCATTTGTAATATCTTCAATCCTAAAAGGCTTTGCTATGTATCCTTTCATCCCCGCCTCTAAGCAGATTTGTTTATCTTCTTGCATGGCATTTGCAGTAAGGGCAATAATAACCGGTGGCTCGCTGATCAGCTTATCCTCTAATATAGTCATAGCGGCTTGCAGCCCATCCATCTCTGGCATATGAATATCCATTAATATTAAATCATACTTTTTCTTTCTGATCATTGATAGTACCTCAAGACCATTATTGGCAAGATCTGGGGCAAAGCCTAACTTGGTAAGAACCATTATCGCTAATTTCTGATTGGTGGGATTGTCCTCGGCTATAAGAATAGAAAGGGGAAACCGCTCATAAAGGTTTTCATAGATAACTGTAGTGTTTTTCACAGGACTAGGTATATGTCCTGCCAATTTCAGTAATTCAATCACCTTATCGATTAAAATGGACTGCTTCGTTGGTTTATTGAGGATAGATGCAAACAGATTTCTATGGGCTCCCCTATGGATCTGGTCTCCCATCGAGGTCAATAAAATAACAGGAATATTTTTTCTATCAGGCAGTTCCTTAATCTTCTTTGTAAGCGTAAGGCCGTCCATTCCGGGCATTTGCATATCGGAAATAATAAGATCAAAATTTTCTCTAACAATCAGCTGTAACGCCTCTTCTGGAGAGTTTGATAAGGTTGGTTTGATTTTTACTAGGTCTAGTTGATATTTAAGAATGCGCAAGTTTGTGTTATTGTCGTCGACCACAAGTATCTTTTTATTTGACAAGTCCGCACTACTTAGGTGTCGTTTGGTTACACCTGGCGCCCTTTTCACTTTAATGGAGAACTGAAATACAGACCCTCTACCAAGGTCGCTTTGCAACGTTATTTTGCCGCCCATCATTTTTACCAGTTTATCACAGATTGCAAGGCCAAGGCCCGTACCGCCATATTTACGAGTGGTTGAGGGGTCTATTTGTGTGAAAGATGTAAATAGTCTATGCTGCTTATCCTTTGCAATTCCTATGCCTGTGTCACTCACGGTAAATTGAAGTTCATATTCACCCCTATCACTGTTAGAAACATTTTTTAATTCAAGAAAGATTTGACCTTTCTCTGTAAATTTTAGTGCGTTTGAAATAAGATTGATTAGGATTTGCTGAACTTTTGTAATGTCTCCTAAGACAGTGTGCGGAACGTCATGTTCTATCAGGTATAATAGATCGATACTCTTTTCACTTGCGTTGAGCGCAAATATATCCAATACATTCTCTACGCATTTAGTGATGTCTATTGGATACTCATCCAATTCCATTTTTGAAGATTCGATCTTAGAAAAATCTAATATGTTGTTTATAACAGACATCAGATTTGCCCCGCTGTTTCTTATGGTATCTACAAAATCCTTTTGTTCAGGACTTAGATCAGTATTTGACAACAGCTCTGCCATGCCAATGACACCGTTCATTGGTGTGCGAATTTCATGACTCATATTGGCTAAAAAAAGGCTCTTTGCTGCATTGGCTGCAATAGCTTCATCTTTTGATCTTTTTAATTCCTCTTCACTTAAATTGGTGATAATTATATAATAATAAACTACAAGTAAGATATCCGCTACTGTAAATAAGAAAGCCATATTAAAAATTGTTCCGAGTACTCCTGCGTCTAGGGGAACAGCAACCATCCTTACGATGGGTACAAACTTTAAGAAACAGATACATAGGATTGTCATTGATAAATGGTAGATTATCAACCTCATTTCCTTCATTGTATACAATAGGGGGGCGGCACAAATAACACCTAAAAAAAGTAAAATTATTCCTGAGGAAAGCCCTAGCAACAAGGCCGCTGAAAAAATTGCACCATTGATTGCATTCCCTAATAAAAATCTCGCCAAGTTGAATTCTTTTTTATAACTCAGAAGAATTGCATAAACCATCAAGGCTAGGAAAACTAGTAAAATGGCAGACAATAGAAATTGACCAATAATTGCAAATACAATTAAAAAAACACCACACGTGAGTATTGCTATATATCCATACTGTCGCGTTAAAAATAGTCTGGTCGTTTCAGGCGTTATTTCCTTAATCTGAGATTTACCAGTAAACCAGTCAAAGAGGATGTTGCTCATTTCCTATTCCAAATTTCTGTTCTGCCCATGAGTGCAATACCAATATATCCACGTATCTCTAATTGATTTTTATTTACTGCAGTAATCCGACAGCTATAGGTTTTTCCATTTTTGGGATCATAAACAGTACCATTCTCCCACGATCCATCCTTAGTGTAAGCAAAACCGTGTAGTATTGCCAAACCCAACGCCGGCCTCTTCCTTAAGATCTTATCCACGTTGTTCGTGTCCTTCATAGGGGTTCCCTGTTTATTCAGTGGGGTTTTTAGCCAAACTATTTTCCCTTCAAATCTATCTCCACTTTCGTAAATATTAACAATAGCATCTCGGTCCTGCACCAACCAATTCCCCAATATCACATTCCTAGCAGCCTCCTGGGCAGGCAGGGAAGTATTAATTGTTAGAAACAAAAGTATGACTAGAAATAGATTCCGGTTCTGATTCACTTGATTTTATATTTTTGTCGGTTTTATCAAATACGGTATGATATTCTTTAAATTCTGTTTTTAGCCACCTGTCCCAAAATGTGAAATATAAACCATAATTTCCTTTAAACTTTTCATGGTGCATATTGTGATGGGTCGAAGTGGTCTTCCAAAACCAAAATTTATTAGTCGTAAACCCCCTAGGGTAGATTTCATACCCTAAATGTGCAATCGCATTAAGTGTCATCATTGTAATTTGAAAAGCAAGCAAGGTAAACATATGCACTGGCACTACCACAGCATATAGAACATAAACCAATACTTCAAACAGGGCTTCCAACGGATGAAAAGAAAACGCCGCTAACGGTGAGGGATCAACTGAATTGTGATGTACCTTGTGCACATATCTGTATATTACTTTCCAATGCATAAACCTGTGCATCCAATAAAAATAAGTATCATGGATAAAAAGGATTGCAATAAAGTTAAAAATTAAATACCCCAGACCATAGTCGGACACATGATCATAAATTTTAGTGAGACCATTCTGTTTTGCCACATATAATGAAACGTCTATGACGGTGAATATTGTCAGCGTGCATAGTGAATACTTAACTTCATGAGAGATAGATTTTCTTCCTGCTCTTGCCCTCACTTGGATTCGTCGAGATGAAATTTTTTTATACCAAAAAAAAAGAAAAAATAAACCTGCTATACTTGTATATAGGAAAAGGTAATATATAGATGATGAAATGCTATAATGGACAAATTCTTTTGAAAAATTCATAAATGAACAATTAATTTAACCATACGGATTATTTAGCAATAAGTATGCTCTACATTAGCTTAATGTCGAATTATTATTAATCCTATATAAATATATCGGACAACAAAACGTACAACACTAATATTAGGTCCTTATAAGGAGAACTTCTCTGATAAATGCCAGTCGATTTACTAATATGTAAGTGAATTATAACCAAAAGGTTCCGAAGGAATCAGGTCAGGTACACATTGCCGACTTAGGGCTATTAAAAAACCTACTAAATTCTATAAGTTCAAGCCGCTCTATCGTTTGAATTAATAAATTCAATGCAAGTTGAAAGCGAAACTTCGCACCTTCCTCCTCGTATGTTACTTCAACCTCGAGATATTTGCACCTTATTGGCTGACAATAGAAAACATATAAAATCTTCAGGCTTTAAAGTTGAATGCCTTTCAGATCTTAGCCGAAAAGGGCTAGCTTGACATAGAAACATTAATGAAAACGTAACGGTCAGATAAGCAAATTGTGTCCAAACATGCATCGTTCATTACAGAATTTGACTAGCTAAAAGATTCGGCGGCTTATTCGTCGAAATGTAGACATAATGCCATAACCGGACTCAACCTTTCTCGTATTAATAGAATACCGTACGAATTTTAGAGATAAGTCGCCTTCTCCTAACAGAATTTATTCTTGCGCCAATTAGAATTAAAATTACGCCATGAAAAGGATCTTAGGGTTTTTACTTATCGCCTTATGTAATTGCGCCTTTGCTACTGTCTATTATATAAGACCCACAGGACAGAACACAAACAACGGAACAAGTGCTACCTCTGCTTGGAAAGACCTTACAAATATTAATACGAAATCATTCTCAGCAGGAGACGTCATATACCTGGAACAAAGCTATACTTACACTGGCAAAATATATTTTGACGGATCGGACCGAGGTACAGCAACCAACCCCATTACAATTACATCATGGAGCCCTAACGGTTCAATAACTAGCAGAGCTATAATAAGCTCTGGGGCCGAATCTGGTATATATGCGTATAATACAAGCGGGTTAAAAATATCTGACCTTAATATTTTTGGCAATAGTACTACAGCAGATGGAATCTCCTTTTACTGTGACTTAGCAAATAATGTAAAATTGGACTATATATTTATTCAAAACACAGAAATAAAAGGTTTCGAACACGGCATTAGAATTGGATCATGGAATCAAAATACAGGTTATTCAAACGTTACAATAAAGAATTCAGACGTCCATGACAACCAGAAGGGGGGTATACTAACCTATGCTCAAGGAAGGTTGGCGCATACGAATGTTGTTATTACGTATTGCAAGAGCTATAATAACCTTGGCGACGTAAATACAACCACAACGAGCACGGGGAACGGGATCATCATGTCAGGCGTCGATGGCGGTAACATCAATCATAGCATTGCCTACAATAATGGTGAAAACAATCGTAACAATGGTGGTGGGCCATGCGGAATTTGGTGTTACGAAGCTAACAATATTGTAATAGAGTACAACGAGGCCTAT
>DASVUU010000892.1:0-2002 GCA_036386935.1 Cytophagaceae bacterium
ATAGGCATCTGCAATTACGCCGGCATCAAATTTGAATTCCCCAGTCCCCCTGTCATCCGCTATCCAACCGTTCTTTAAAACATTTACAGAATCATCTCCAGATTCTATTAAGAATTTCTGAATAATAGGAGAAAAAACAGGATCGCCATAAGTCCTGAGGTCAGGAAAGGGAAAAGCTCCATTGGGCAATTGCATTGTCGCCAAACTGTCAAGTGCAGCTATGGCCCAACCTTGATATAAAGTTTTTCTACGAGCGTCATTTTCTTTGTCTGCAATCTTCAAAAGACCGACTGCGGTTTCTGCAGATACTCTTAAGAAAATTGAATTGGGTTTATAAAGAGGTGGAGACATCCCCTTAGCAAGCTTCCATAAATTCACATAAGCCAAACTGTCTTTGGCAATCGGTTGTCGGGAAAGTAAAATAGCGCTAGAGAGATCAATCCATTTCTCATTGGAAGTTAGGGTAAAATAGGTTTCTTTGGCATCAGGAATTCCTGCTTGAGAAGCGTAGCTCTTCTTTAACTCTTGATTTAGCGAGTCGATTTTCAACATATGCTCTTGCTTAAGAGCCGCATCAAGTTGGCTTGCAATATTATTGATCTCAATCTTTTGTGCTGAAGACAACGATTGGACACCACCGCACGGCTGCGCTTTCACGGTTGTTCCTAACAATAGAACAATAAAAGAACTTAAAGTAATTAAGCGGGAATAGATCATGTTACAAAGCGTCTAGAGATAGAGAATAATAAACTTCCATCTTATCCTAATGTACCGGAATTCCAGGCGAGATCCAAACTGGAAGCTATATGATTATGTTTGGACCGACTTCATAGGCTGCCTCTTACAGACCATCTATTCTATGAGATTCTCTCCCGGCAATGTGTGAATGATCTTTCCCAGGATATAAAAATTGGCAGAGGACGATTTGTACTCTAAAGAGTGGCCTGTTAGGGGACAGGCCACGGAGAAGGCACAAATAACCCTTCAAGGATTGCGACAGACAGGTCATTTTTCAATGGTCCTCGGACTGATTGGATATTGTAAAGTAGTTTCGAAAGACATGCTATCTGTGCTGTTCAAGCTTACCCGTGATGCAATATTTACGAACCAATATAAAATATCTAAATCATCCTCTGCCATTATACCAGTGTTTTCCTTGAACCTAACTAGGTGTTTTCTAAAGCCACCTCGGACCAAAAATTCTACCTCAGGATGATCAGTCTTCCTGTATTTAACAGTGTCAAGTCCTATAACAATAAATTTGTCAAACCGAACTTGAATACTATCCCATGTTTCTTGAGAAATTGCACCTTGGAAATAACCGTTCATTCCCGCAGACTCGTCACCATAAAATGTTGCGCTTAAACTACTGTCAACGCTGAATGCTTGAAATGGACATTCGCTTTCACAGCCATAGCCGGAAAAAGCTACTGTTACTTTAGAAATTCCTGTGCTTTCAGGTTGTGTTTGTCTACAGGCAATTATATTTAGTAGTAGAACTAGGAAAAGGAATATTTTCTTTTCTATCTTCATACGGTTACTTAATGGTATCTATTGTAGTAACGTTACTTATTTCGGATTCTATGGTTCGATCGAACCCAAACGAAAAATTCACTATCGTAGAATTTTTAGTTCTTTTATAGCCAAAATCTAAATCCTCATCCGAGGTAGAAATAGATGTTACATTTAACTTTTTCCCCTTAGAAGTATAGTGCAAAATGTCTTTTTGAAAATGTCCACCGTCCCCTCCGGTTTGAGCAATTAAATCAAGAGAAATCATCTTGTTTTTCCTCGCGTTAATACTACCATGATAAAGATTATTGTATCCATCTTCATCGTTATGAATTATCGAAAAAAGGAACAAGCTGTCTTCCACCGCATAGTCGAGATAGTAGTATCTGGAATAGGGATTAAATTTAAATGTAAAGTCCTTGACAGTGGATACAGGAAGCCCATTAAAATAAGTTATTACAATAGTCGTATCCAAGGGACTCATTATCTC
>DASVUU010000893.1:0-2057 GCA_036386935.1 Cytophagaceae bacterium
CGTTTTATGAAAGAAGAATCAGACGGATAATTCCGTTGGTTTTATTTACTACTTCCATCGCCTTTTTGTTAGGGCTGATTTTTATGCTTCCCGATGATCTAGAAAATTTGTGTCAATCTGTGGTTGCCTCTAACTTCTCCGCCAATAATATTCTAATGAAAATTACATCCGAAAATTACTGGGCTGTTAAAAATGACTACAAACCTTTAATGCATACTTGGAGTTTGGGTATCGAGGAACAATTTTATCTGATTTACCCTTTCATATTTTTTCTTTTTAAAGGCGAAAAAAGAAGATTCATCTTTCCACTATTAGTCACTCTAACAGCCTTGTCTCTAATATTATTCCTATTGTCAAATAATTCATCCTCTAAATTCTATTTTCTCCAGTATAGATTTTTCGAGCTATCAATTGGTGGACTTGGTGCTATATACTTCAGTAATCGAGCACTTCTTACGTCCTTTGCGAAAAGTTCCTATATTTTATATGTTTTTTTATTTGTATTGCTGTTCATATTGTACTCCAATTCGAGTCTAGGAAATGATAATAAAATCCTATTAGTTACAGCTTTAACATCGGGAATTTTAATTTTAGGAAAAGTACATTTTGCAAAAAATGCGACTTACCGTGCTCTGTTATCAAATAAAGTGTTTAGAGGGATTGGCAAGATAAGTTTTAGCCTTTACTTGTGGCATCATATCGTTTTCGCTTTTTCCCGATATTTTTTATTAGAAAAAATCACTTTTAAGTATGCAGCGATTTTATCCATATTCGTCGTTTTATTATCCATCCTAAGCTTTTACCTTATTGAAAATCCATTTAGGAATAAAAAACTATTAAAAACCAGGCGCTTACTTATTATTACAAGCCTTACGTGCGCCATAATAACTATTTCTTCCTTATATGTATATGTCGTAGGAGGAATCATAAAAGATGTACCTGAACTTGGAATAAGTATGGCTAATCGCCCGGCGCAATTAAACTTTTTCGATAGCCGAAATAATATAAACATACAGTATAATGAAAATGTCAGAGCATTAGATAAGCCTTTTTCTCAAAAGAGTGGACAAATCAGGATCCTTGTTATCGGAAATAGTTTTGGCCGTGACGTTTCAAACATTTTATTGGAATCCACATTTAAAGATAAAATCGAGTTACGCTATTCCGATCTTGTTTCTAAGCAATCCGAGAAAGAACTAAAAAGCCGCTTTCAGAATGCAGATTTCATCTTATTTGCTAGTAACTATCCGACTAAAAATCTAATAAGGACCTATAATATTAATATGAACAAAGTTACCATTGTGGGAACAAAGGATTTCGGAAATAGCAATGGAATTCATTATAATCGTAAAATTGAAGATTATGAAAATTATAGGACTTTAATGAAAACAGGGGTTTTTGAGCAAAACTCTAAGGCAAAGAAAGAGTGGGGTGAGAAATATATTGACTTGATTTCATTGATTGCTGATCCTGTAGGTAGAGTGTTAGTATTTACACCAGATGGTAAATTTATTAGTCAAGACACTGTCCATCTAACAAAATTCGGGGCGAAGTTTTTTGCAAAACTGTTAGAAAATAAATTCAAATTATTATTCAAGTAATATAGAATAGCAGTTTTAACGTCATGAGCTACCTGTTGGTTATTCGTATCATTCGAGCGACTATATGCCTGGGTGAAATTTAAAGTTTAAAATAGAATTTACAGTATCCTTTTAAAGATTGCCAGATAGAGATTGCAATAATATTTGGGCGGCTGAGATATACTGCAAGAATAGGCATACCTGCAAAACAACTTCAAGCTCACCTATCATAAAGTTAGTTATCAGATTGAGAGTCTATATCTGGTTTAATTCTTTAAAATCGGTAAGTTGCTCCAAGATTGCCACGAAAACTTATCACATCTCTTCCAGGTGCATAATAATCTTCCCTCCCATACTCTCTGTACCACCACTGGTAATTCAGAGAACGGATAAGCCCCACCTGCATATTCAAAAGCAAGTTCTTGTAATCCCAATTTGCAATCGCCGAAGCACTCACATCTACCCAATGAATCCTAA
>DASVUU010000894.1:0-2541 GCA_036386935.1 Cytophagaceae bacterium
AAATGAGCTAGATATGCTAAAACGCTTTTTAAATATTTTAAACAATCATAAATAAAGCAAGTTCTTCTATTGTTACAACCAAACTATAAATCATGAAAAAAATTTACATTAATTTATCATTAGTTATCATTTTTATTAGCCTATCACTAAATACCTTATTTGCTAGCTCTATCGATATAAAAGATGAGACTAAACTTTCAATAAGTCAGCCTCAAACCACTGAAAGTTTACAAGTAAAAGATAAGGCAAAATTAACAATATCATCTCCTGGGGCTCTTACAGTAAGGGGCAAGGAGCCAAAGGAAATTGTTGATCTTAAAAATGAGGCTTTTGTTTCCGTCAACCAAAATGGCACTTTGATTATTTTTGGTGATGTAATAATAAAGGACGAGGCTGAACTATTGATTTACGGAAAGGTAATTATCTACGGAAACCTTCAAATCAAGGACAAGGCCCAAATATCTGGAAATGGACAACTAGTAGTGACTGGAACTATAGAGAAAAAAGATGAGGCAGGTATAGTTGCATCTGTGAAAGTCTCTAAAGATGCTGCTATCATAACTTCAACAAATGATGTCCTCAATGTAGATGTATTGTCAAATGAAAAAGCTACCATTGCCATCTACAATATTCAGGGACAATTGCTGTCATTAATAGAGAATTCTGAATCTATCCAAGTTGATTTAAATAAAATTCCTGCGAAGGCCTATGAAGTCTTAGTAGTAAAAGTCAATGTAGGCGAGAAAGTATATTCCTCGAAGATTGTCAAAATGTAAATTCAAATTTTCAAAACAAAGAAAAGGTCCTTCCATAAAGGACCTTTTCTTATATACTTTTTCTAACTATTAATCTTGAATGACGTCATCGATATTGCTCCCAATTCAGTTTTGTCATTGAAAATAGAAACACTTTCCTTGCCGGTCTTCAGTCCCAATGCATATAACATAGGAATGTAATGCTCTGCGCTTGGAATTGCCATTCGCACTTCTTTTCCCAAGGAGGAAAAGTTAATAAGCGAATGGTGATCATTATCAATTATTCTTTCTTTGAGAAGTTCGTTGGCCTTTATCGCCCAATCGTGCCCTACCGTTAGATCGAACTGTGCCATTCTTAAATTGTGAACCATATTGCCGCTGCCGATTATTAGAATGCCCTTCTGTCTCAGGACTGATAACTCCTGAGCCAGCTCGTAGTGCCACTGAAGGTCTTTAGAATAGTCAATGCTCATCTGCAGCACCGGTATGTTTGCCTTAGGATATAAATGTTTTACTACGCTCCAGGTTCCATGATCTAGTCCCCAATTATGATCCAGCTGTACTGAGGTTTTCTTGAGAATATCTCTCGTCTGTTTTGCCACTTCCGGGCTGCCGGGAGATGGATATTGAACATCAAATAGTTGCTTAGGAAAGCCGCCGAAGTCGTGGATAGTTTTGGGCTTTTCCATGGCGGTTACAAAGGTTCCATTAGTTTCCCAATGGGCAGAGATAACCAATATAGCCTTCGGGGTAGGTAGAGATTTTCCTGTTTCTGACCACGCTTTGGTAAATTCATTGTCCTGTATAGCATACATTGGGTTCCCATGTCCTAGGAATAATACGGGCATAGTTTCCATGTATTCAAGGTCATTTTTAAAGTTCTGTAACGCTTTCAAGTTCATAGTACTTCCAAGGAATGGTATTAGTGAGATGGTTTTCAAAAACTCCTTACGGTTCATCTTGCATTAAATTATTCATTGTTTCAACATATATTTTGGCTAAAAAATTTGAAATGCTACCTAAAGCGATGTTTTGGCATCATATTGGTGGAATATTTTTTCTTTTCAGATGAATAAAATATAACTTATTAGAAATAAAAACGTAAGCTTCCTTTTTAGTGGCTTCTTGAATAACTATCTTACTTATATTTCTGGTGCATTAATGTAGGCCCAGGTAATTTTAACGTTTTTAGAATTTGGTTCCATAGAAAATTTAGTTTTATAATTTTTAATTCTTAGCATCGCAGAATTAAATTAACAACTACAGTGTTCGCCCTTAGAAACATATTAACTTTAGCTTTACACATGAAGACCGGTTTCGCCTTATTATTAATCATAGCACTTACCTGCTGCAAACAGAATGCATCGAAGGCGACGACCAGCTACAACAGTAAGGCAAAGAAAAGTAAAAAAGCCTCTAAAAATACCAATTTCCCCTCCTTTCAACCCGACAGCTTAGATATCAAAATTGGTCAAATGATTTTGGTTGGAATCAACGATCGAACCACTTTATCAGACCTTGACCCATTAAGATATGAGATTCTTACGCAGAAGGTTGGGGGAATAATCCTTTTTGAAAAGAATATTACAAAGACAGAGTCAAAGCAAAACCTACAAAATTTAATTGCCGACTTACAAGATGATGCCCAAAGACCCTTGTTCATCTCTATAGATGAAGAAGGTGGAAAGGTACATAGATTGAAAGAAAAATATGGGTTTGTCTCCATGCCGTCCGCTGCTTATCTAGGGTCTTTCGAAAATATAGATTCTACCACATATTACACCCG
>DASVUU010000895.1:0-3082 GCA_036386935.1 Cytophagaceae bacterium
AACCAACTGGAGGTCAAGGTCAATCTCTCACTAATTCTAATCCCCAAATAAACGGCCCCAAATTAGTCTCCGGAAAGCAAGTTGAAATGGCGAAGGATTATGTTTCCCCGTCTATGGTACCGCAATCTAAGCAACTGGATACAACTATGGAAGCCAAGCTCGATAGTATTCAAGAGAAAGATACTGTAATAGTAGCGACTGAGAAGCCAAAGGAAGTCAAAGAAACTAAGGCAAAAAAAGCAAATCCTAATTTTAATAGATGGGTACTTGAAACGTCGTTTTCTTATGCAAAAACTTTTAGAAACTTAACAAGCCAAAATCCGGAAGATGTGTTTTACAAAGAGCGGCTCAAAAATGACAAGGCCGTTCATAAACCTATTTTAAGTTTAGCAGTCCATTATAGGCTAAGTCATTATTTGGGATTTAAGGTAGGCTTCGTTAGCGGGTCATATGGAGAAAATTTTAGCATAACCAAAGACAGTGTTATTACAACAGAAACTGGCTATGGTAAGTCTTCTTACAGCAGCCAAGAAACCTTATTTAGTTTCAATTCCAAGAAGACTTTTGTTGGTATTCCATTAATGGTGCAAGCCACTTTGCCTCTCTATGAGCGACTTAGTATAGAGCTGGGGCTTGGAGGGACATACAACTTTATAAGAAGTGCAAGTTCAGTTGTAAAGGTTGGAAACAGCAATTACGAATTAGTAGAATGGGAGAGGGCAAACTCGATTTACAAACAAAACGCATGGTCCTTGTCGTCGGATATTAAGCTACTTTACCATATCAATGATAGGTACGACCTAAGTTTGGGAGGAGTGTTAAATTATTATATCAACCCAATTACCAGACCAATTGAGTGCATTCAAGAAAACCCCTATTATTATGGCTTGAATGCCGGAGTTAGAATGAAGTTTAGATGATAGATCATAGGCCTTCAGACCGCCTTGTAAGGACTTTCTGTAACTATTGACACTCAGTTCACATTGGTTACTAGGGTATAATGTGGTGTAACACAGACAGGTCAAATCTGTCTATTGCAACCGCTTTACAATAAGCCCATTGATCATATTGAAAAACTGGACAGGATTCAGAGTTCGCCAATTGTCAACTTCCAAACTACCTCCAAAATTGATGTAGTAGTCGAGGTGGTATTTCTTCCATTCATCGAGGACAAATTCTCTAAAATTTACTCCCGCAATCCATCCATCCTCAATGTCCTCAAACCACTCTTCATAGTAGCAGTCGTCAGACCCGTGAAAGTTTAAGATATTTTCACCTAGAAGGATGTATTTATTTATGTTTTCTTTAGTCAGCAGATCAATAACATTTCTTTTGAAGTGCATGATGTCGTTGTGAAGCGTGTCGTTCCATTCGCCAAACATCTCAATGATGGCAAACCGGATGTCGTAATCTATATAGAGAATTTTGACATAAAGGGTTTCAGAACCTATATTGTCCCAAAGAGGGTGGATGTAGTACCCGTAAATATCGTTGGTATATTGGCGGAGGTTGTATTCTGCACCATGAAAGGGAGATCTGTCGTCGTCTAGCGCAGAGTAGTATTTTTCCCAATTGTAAAAAGGCTCTATGTCATGCATGTTTTCTAAACCAGTCAATAGCATTTCTTACATTGCCATGAGTTTCTAAAAGCTCACGTGCTTTGTTTGAATCTACTTTTAACTCGTCTTCCAACATTTTGATTCCTCGATTTACAAGTTTATTGTTGCTGAGCTGCATGTCTACCATCTTATTGCCTTTTACTCGGCCAAGACTTATCATCACGGAAGTGGTAAGCATATTTAGCACAAGCTTTTGAGCAGTGCCAGCTTTCATTCTGGTACTTCCAGTCACAAACTCAGGTCCGACAACAACTTCAACAGGATAGTCGGCCTGCTGGGCGACTAACGAGCCTGTGTTACAAACAATACAGCCTGTGGTTATATTATTCTTACGACATTGAGCTAGTCCACCGGCTACATACGGGGTGCCTCCTGAGGCAGCAATTCCTACTACAATGTCATTAGAATTTACATTGTGCTGAAGCAAATCTTTATAAGCCTGTTCTCGGTCGTCCTCGGCAAACTCTACGGCTTTTCGGATAGCCTTGTCGCCTCCAGCAATAATTCCAATTACCCAATCATGTGGAACGCCAAAAGTCGGTGGGCACTCTGAAGCATCAACAATTCCGAGCCTGCCGCTGGTGCCTGCACCAATGTAAAAAAGCCTTCCCCCGTGCCTCATCTTTTCGACTACAGCGAGGGCAAGGCTTTCTATTTGCGGTAATGCTTTTTCTATTGAATAAGCAACTGTTTTATCTTCATTGTTTATGTTGGTGAGTAACTCGCCAACGGTCATTTTCTCAAGGTGATTGTACTTAGAGCTGGACTCGGTTACGTTCATGCAAGAAGCGATGTTTTTTTAAAATGATATTGAGTAAGCGCATCAAGTGGATTTCCTATTACTTTACCTATTCTAAGTCCTTTATCAGCGGCGACCTTCTTAAGAACCTCCACAAGGTGGGCAGCGATAGATCCAATAAAGTGAATCTCAACATTTTCATGATTCTTATATTTCATGATGCAATTTTCGAACATCATATTGAAATTGTCATATGCCAGCTGATAGCAATATGGGTCTGATTGGTTTTGAATAACAAATGGAGCTAATGAAGCGAGGTACCTGTTAGGAAATGGTTTAGTGTAAACTTTATCTAAAATATCCTCAGCTCTGTCTGCAGTAAAGGTCTCAAATTTCTTCCTTGTATCCTCGGGCATACCTAGTCTTATGTAGTCTCTAGCGATCAATTTGCCTAAGTAACCTCCGCTACCTTCGTCTCCAAGAAATAATCCAAGAGAATGTACATTTCTCACTACATCTTTGCCGTCGTAGTAACAAGTATTCGAACCCGTCCCAGAAATACAGGCAATGCCTTCCTCATCACCAAGAACTGCACGCGCAGCAGCGAGTAAATCATGCTCTACGTGTACTTCAGTATCAGGAAATGATTTTTTTATTGCGTCAGCAACCTGTGATCTTTGTGTTTCCAGCTCTAATCCAGCTCCATAAAAGAATATTTTTTCTA
>DASVUU010000896.1:0-2564 GCA_036386935.1 Cytophagaceae bacterium
AATCTCTTTTTGCATCATTCGCAGCTTTTAGACTGTCAATATTAATGCTAGAAGGAGGTCTTGTAGGCAACTCCCTTGATGGAAGGCTATCTTTGGCCATTTTTTGCCATGCCACTCTTGCTGCCTCAGCGTCTGCCAAAAATTTAGCACGCTGTGCTTCCATTGCAGCCCTTACAGAATCATCTTTTTGTCTCCATTCCGATTCCAGCGCTAACCTTTTTTGCTCTAGATCCGCTCTTAACGAATCGATGTTCAAGGAAGTCGGCGCATTTGCATCAGGACCAGATTGAGCCATTGTCAAATTACCAGCGGATGCCATAGCAACCAGTATTACTGCCCGAGTGGTTACTCGGGAAAATAGTGTTAGGTTTTTTTTCATTTTCATAGGACCGTTTTTAGTTATTTTTCTACTTTGATTGACCTAAGAAAAAGAAAAGACGTTGCCTGGATATAAAATTAAAGTGAAAAAATAGGATTAAATCAAAGAGACTAGATGACTCCCTAGAGCGTTTTACTTGGTAACAAATACCTATAGCAAGATTGATGGAGGACTTTGCGGTTAGTGATGTTAGTTGGGACGATCCAGTCCACGCAAGGTTCAGGATTAAGAATGAGGCACGTGATTCCAAACCCAAAATGTCTTGAATGAGCCATACAAGCTATCAAGCCTCTTGATCAATACGGGGAGTTATGGCCTTTACATACAACAGTGCCATTAGGCAGGTCTAAGTATTACATTATATATATTTCAATACTTAGAAGGCGAGATCCTCGTTGGCAGGAGGACACACTCCGCAAGGGATGGTCGTGGAAACCCCACAGGGAGGGACGACCGAGGAGTTGTAACAACAGCCGGGTACCGCTCTTCGCGGTATGTGGCCCAACTATCTTTAAGTTGTATGTTTTGTAAAAGGAGACATTGCCTTTAGTTAGTGTTAAGATATCAACTCAAAGTTCGAACTCTATTAGTGTTGCACCTTTGACTATGGCAATATTACTGAGTTACAGCCGGTAATGTGCAAGACTTAAATAATAGCTAAATGGTTGCCTGGACGAAATTATACCTTAAAAGTGTACACTTTCAATGAACTAAGCCGTAATTTTATTATCACTAGCTTAGCTTATGGTCGATAAAAAGGTGATTCAAAAATGTATTGATGGCGATAGGAATGCAGAAGAGTACCTTTATAGATATTATGCGCCTAAAATGAAAAGCCTTTGCATCAGGTATGCACGGTCGGGGTTTGAGGCAGAGGATATATTTCAGGAAGCATTCATAAAGGTATTTAGAAACCTAAAGCATTTTTCCTTTCAGGGATCTTTTGACGGATGGATAAGGCGAATTGTGGTGAACACTGCAATTGATCATTATAACAAAAACCTAGATTTCAACAGTCATGCGAATTTTGAGACGGTGCATGAATCGAGCATTGACTTTGTGGAAATCGCGGATCAGCTTGGGGTAGACGAACTAAAAGAGGTGATAAATAAGTTGCCAGACGGCTATAAATTGATTTTTAACCTCTACGCTGTTGATGGCTACGCGCACAAGGAAATTGCCGATATGCTGAAGATATCTGAGGGAACCTCTAAATCGCAGCTTGCAAAGGCTAGAAAATATATAAAAAACATACTTGTAAAATATAATACAATACTAAGATGAGAAAGAGCCCTGAAGAGTTGGATAAGATATTCAGTAAACTAAAGGATGACGAGGTGCTTCCTTCGGAAAGAGAATTTGAAAAGCTCTTCCATAGTTTGGATATTGACAAGGCGCAAAAGAGTAAAAAGGAAACTCAATTTTTATTGAAGATAGCAGCTGGCTTTTCATTGATATTGATAGCCGCTATTTTCTTCTTTAAATCCGCTACCGAAAACGGAAAAGTTATGTCTGGAAGTGTCACGAAGAATAAGGTTGACATTGTGACGCCTTCTGCTGACCTGAATGGAGACAGGAAAGACATTCAAGTAGCCCTTGATGAAAAAGAAGATAAAAAACCCAGAATGAGCGGAATAGTTAAACCAAAATCTTTTACCACGAAGGACGCGCGGGAAGAAATTAAACTTGCTGATGGCTCCGTGATCATTCTTAATAAAAACTCCCGACTTAAAACTGAGGCTGACTTTGGCGGGACCAATAGAACCGTCTATCTAACTGGAGAGGCATTTTTTGATGTAAAGAAAGATGCTTCAATTCCCTTCATTATCTATACAACCTCTAGCAAAACAAAGGTGATAGGAACTTCTTTCAATATAAGAAGTGAAGCGAATAAATCTGAAGAGATAAGCGTGGTATCTGGTAAAGTCAACTATAAAATAAAAGGAGGAAATGGCGACTCTCTTCTTCTTGTAGCCGGCAATAAGTGTACGATCGAACACAATAGCTTGAAAAAGATAGAATCGTTTGATGTGAATTTGCTCGCATGGAAGGATGATAAAATTGTCTTCGAAAAAACAAGTCTTAAAGATGTGGTAAATGATCTGGAATACTATTTTGATATCGACATAAAAGTTACCAATGAGGAAATACTGAATTGTAAGTATACTGGATCCTTCGAAAAGCC
>DASVUU010000897.1:0-5682 GCA_036386935.1 Cytophagaceae bacterium
TTATTTCACAATAGATAAGGATTCATCAAAAACCCTGGAAGAAATATATGCTCAGCCTTTCAGAAGAAATCCAAGGAGTAAAAAAGGATATATAGTTTTGTCGGATGAGGCATTTAACGGTCAAACGTATAGTGGCAAACATATCCTAAATCAGATTTTCCCGGGTGACTCCTTAGTATTCTCATTTGCAAACATTAGCGAAGGGTATTATAAATTTTTGAAGGCTGGACCCTCAGGTTCCCAAGATATACTAACAACATCCTTAAGTGAGCCTTTTAATTATCCAACAAACATAGAAGGCGGTTATGGATTTTTTAATGTTTGTAATCCTCATGTTTTTGTAAAACACGTGGACGTGGACTAATAGTCTCTTCCAATACTTAGGGAAGAATAATTTATTTTCCCTCCTTTAGGGGTACACCCAAATCTTTTCGTCATAAGGTTAATAAACCTTGAACTTAAACATTATGACGAAGACAATAAAGAAGCTAAGCCTTTTACTAATCATGATTTGGTTGGTGGGCTGTAAGAAAGATAAAAAAGACGAGAGCGTTACGCCGCAAGTATCCAGTCCTCCCGTTGAAAACAATTCAAAATATACTCATGAGATTGATATAGAAAGTCTATTAAGTAGAGTTTCGAACGCGGAAGGAAAAATAAGTGAAGATTTTTTGGTAGCGGTGTCCAAGCCTGAGATGTACTATACAGACTTCTATGGATACCAGGCCCTACGACTGACAAGTGCAGAAAATATAAAAAAGGATTTTATTCCAAAGCATGCTGAATTAGTAAAGGAGGATGAAAATACCTTGGAATTAAAGTTTAATAGTGGCTGGACCGGGAAGTTTTATATCAATACTAAAATGGTGATACGAGCTTATAATACTTTTAATATTCCGGTTGATCATTTTTACGCTGGAGGTGCTACTTATCAGGAGTTTCTCACTAATCTCGAGGAGTTCCGAGGAATCATAAAAAAAGAAGGCCTGGAAAACCGTTATCTGATTGCCAACCCTGATTATGATTTGGAAGTAGAAACAGCTACTAAACTTGGGAAGCTTACTACTGTAAAAGTTCTTCAGAAAAGCGAAGTATCTGGACTTTCAAACCAAAGCGATGCCATTGGAATCTATCCCGACGCACACGGGGATCTTGAGCTTTATGAGGACATTTCTTCAATCCTTGAAAAGGGAGATTATGATTGGTTTGGCATGGAAATGATGTCTGCGGCGTTACAACCTGACATCGATACCTATCTGACTGCGCCTGAAGGAAGTCCTGCATTTATAAAATCTAAAAATGCACTACTCGATTATTATGGTGAGTTTTGGAATCAACATTTTAAAGTTACTTATGCTAGCCCTGAGGAAAACCATTATTTCCGCTTAATTGAGATTGCCAGGAAGAAAGGCAAGAAAGTATATGGTTTGGAAAAGGTTGGTGAATACTTCATCCCTTTTCGATATGGTGAGGATCCATTTGGCCTGTATGTAAGGAACAATGGGTGGGCAAAAAACATTCCTGCAGAGGGCAAAGGTGTTGTCTTTGGCGGACTTCCTCATTTTTTAAAACCGGGAGCAGTGAACTTCCAGGAATTCGTGAACGGATACTATCCAGGTCGTCCGATTTATCTTCTAAATGAAAAACTATAACAGAATTTTTATAATAGGTAAATGATAAAGTTATGAAAGCAATAACAAAAATAAATTCACTGATTGTACTCATTGTGTTATTGAATGCGGTGCTACTTACCTCTTCATGCAAGAAGGGGAGATGGGAAGGTACCGCAACCGCCGAAGGCCAGGTGATTGATGAAGCAACACGAAGTTCTATCCCTGACGCGCATTGCAGCTCTACGCTAACCGCGGTGTGACGGATAAGCCAAGACTTTATTTAAAGAATACCAAGCTGACAGCGACGGTAAGTTTTCCTTTTCCTTTGAAGCTGAGGAGGGCCGTCAATATGAGCTGACAGGTTTTGTACCTCAAAAATATGAATCAGGGAATTTATTAGTGATCAATGCAGGCAGAAAACATTCAGGTTTGAAAGTCGAATTGAAGGCAAAATTAAATGATATAAATTCTAAATAAGGCAATGATGAAAAAACAAAATAAAAATACTATACCTACCGCCTTGCTTGTATGCATTATAGCAGTATTTGTTTCCTTTTTATCTTCCTGCAAAAAAGAGGAATGGAATGGGATAACTAAATTAAACGGGCAAGTGCTTAATTCAAAGAACGACCAACCAGTCCCAAATGCAACGGTACGGTTATACGTTCGAAGGGACAACGCGAACAATTTTCAAGTTATTAAAGAGACTAAGGCTGATACCAATGGTAAATATAATTTGGAGTTTAAATCTGAATCCGAGGAGCTCTATAAATTAGACGCTTAGAAAGGCGGTGAGTACAAGGCAGACGATACGAAGCAGAGTACGATCATATCAGCCGAACGCCGGGAAAGAACATTGCCAGATATACGCTTATACGTACGGGCGGTAGAATGATTTTAAACTCAATCTGCTGGTTATTTTAAGAATGTTACGCTCTTAGGATGTAACGTTAAAAAGCAAAATTAAAAAAAAAGCTCTGTTGAAGAGTATGCAACCGGACCAACAGAGCTAATTTTCTTCAACTTTTTATAGACAGAAGCATGCTGTCACATAAACCTCTGCCGATTCCCATTCAATATTTAGTTGCGGTATTTATTTTTTACGATCTGCCTTACATCTTGTATTTACGACAATAATATTTTTTTTCTATGGGCTTAAGGGTAACCGATCTTTATATCGTCTATAAGACGTAAGCAAAATTATTTTTAAAAAGCCCCATGAATAAATTGACAATAGTTTTCTGTTTAAAGTTTGTATTAGCCTTCCATTTCCTATCTATATATTCCCTCGTAGCCCAGGATAAAAAGTTAAGCGTGAGCGGATATCTTCGCGAAGCAAGTTCTGGAGAAGTCCTGATTGGGGCCAATGTAATGGTGAAGGAGCTTAACATTGGTACCACAACCAATGACTATGGCTTTTATTCCCTTACAATACCCAGCGGCAAATATACTCTTGTTATTGATTATCTCGGTTTTAATACTCTTTCCCAAAGCATTACCCTTGACGCTGACACCCGGCTAGATCTGGAGCTGTTTCCAGATTGTGAAGTAATGAACGAGATTGTGATAAGTTCTGAAGCAGAGAACAAGAATATTCAAAGCCACGAAATGGGAGTGACAAAAGTGAGTATTAAAGAAATTAAAAAAATGCCTGCTCTTCTCGGAGAGGTGGATGTGATCAGGAGTATCCAGCTCACTCCAGGAGTTACGACAGTCGGCGAAGTAGCGCAGGGGTTTAATGTAAGAGGAGGCAACATAGATCAAAACCTCATTTTATTGGATGACGCACCAGTTTATAATTCTACCCATCTTAATGGATTGTTCTCGGTGTTCAATCCAGACGCAGTCAGAGATGTCAAGCTGGTGAAGGGCGGCATATCTGCGCAATATGGCGGAAGGCTTTCGTCAATATTAGACGTGCGGATGAAAGAAGGAAACAATCGGCACTTCGAAGGGAGCGGCGGTGTAGGGACTATATTTAGCCGTCTTACCCTTGAAGGGCCAATAAAAAAGGAAAAGGGATCGTTTGTCGTGGCCGGTAGGCGTTCATATGTCGATCTCTTTTTAAAACCCTTTCCTCAATTTAAGGACAACAGCCTCTATTTTTACGACCTTAGCGCAAAGGGTAATTATAACATCACCGCTAACGATAAGATTTTTGTATCAGGCTACTTCGGTAGGGATGTCTTCAGTTTTGGGAACGATTTTCATACCTCATGGGGAAACTATACCACTACTGTTCGATGGAACCATGTTTATAACTCAAGGCTGTTCTCAAATGTGACGGCAGTTTTGAGCAATTATAATTTCAAGATCTCAGTCCCCGATTCTACCGGTTTTACTTGGCGGTCTTTCATCAATACTCAAAATTTGAAAGGAGATTTCAGTTATTACCTGAATACAAATAATACCTTAAGTTTTGGTGTCAGCGCCATCTATTATAAAATGGCACCAGGCGAAATCACTTCGGTCCAAAAGGACGCAGATGTCACCTCTTTGGATGTTGAAAAATACAGAGCGCGTGAATATGCGGCATTCGTCTCTAATCAACAAAAGATTAATGCTCGACTCTCTTTAGAATATGGTATCAGATATTCGCTCTTTAATTTTGTAGGAGCAAAGACAGCATATAGCTATAGGACTAATGTAGTTGGCATGCCTATGGAAGTCGCCGATAAGAAGACCTATAAAAAGGGAGAATCTATCAAGCTGTACCACAATCTCGAACCACGGTTTTCTGCACGTTATATTTTGACAGAGCAAAGTTCGCTGAAGCTAGGCTACAATCGTATGACCCAATATATTCACCTTCTTGCAAATACCTCTGCACCTATAAATTTTTGGACACCCAGTACCAACAATATAAGACCTGAGCTCTCAGATCAGCTCTCAGTTGGCTATTTTAGAAACTTCCAGGGCAATATGTATGAGTTTTCAGCAGAGACATATTATAAGAAAATGCAAAACCAGATTGACTATATCAACGATGCAACTTTATTGTTTAATGAAAATTTTGAAGCAGACTTGTTGTATGGCGTAGGACGGGCATATGGTTTGGAGCTGATGGCAAGGAAAAATAAAGGAAAGTTTACCGGATGGGTGAGCTATACCCTTTCGAAGACAGAGAGAAAGATCAATGGAATTAGCAACAATGAATATTTTAGGGCTCGAGCAGACAAGCCTCATAACCTCTCAGTAGTTGGAATGGTTGAAATAAACGATCGTTGGAGTATGGCAGCCAATTTTAATCTTTCCTCTGGTCTCGTTGCTACTTTTCCGGATGCAAGATATGAGACAAACGGATTTATAATACAGCATAACTCTACCGGCGAACGTAATAATTACCGATTACCTGCCTACCATAGATTGGACCTTTCTGCTACATATAGGAAAAAGTATAAGAAGGAAAGGCGATTCCAAAGTGAATGGGTTTTTTCGATCTATAATGTATACGCCCGGCGAAATGCTTACCTAGTATATTTCAAACAAAGTGATACTAACCGTTTAGATACGGAAGCCATAAGGCTATCTGTGTTTGGTGCACCTATTCCTTCTGTTACCTATAACTTTAAATTTTAGATTCTTCATATTTCTACAACATGAAAATAACAGACATTAACAAATTTTACGCACCCTTTATCAATGGATTGGGGTGCTCACATGAAGGCCTAGGGGCTTTGCTACTCCTCTTCTTTAGTTTCTCCTGTTCAGATAAGGTAGATTTAAAAGTAAAAGAAGGGGAGAAGATTTTGGTCGTGAATGGGTGGATCACTGACCAGCCAGGCCCTTATAAGGTGACTTTGAATTCTACAGCCAACTATTTTAAAAATGAGAAGACACCGACAGTTCAAGGTGCAACGGTAATAATTTCCGACAATCAAGGTTTGATTGACACGCTGATCGAAACTGCGCCCGGTGAGTATCATACTACGTCTATCCAGGGAAAAGTTGGTACTACCTATACGCTGTTTATTTACAATGCAATGGGTGGAAGCTATATGGCCACCACCGAAATTAAAAGAGGTGCCCCAATCGATTCAATCACCTACATTAAAGATGAATTGGGATA
>DASVUU010000898.1:0-2808 GCA_036386935.1 Cytophagaceae bacterium
TAAAATTACTCAATCTCTTAGCTCAATAGAGAGCAAAATATTGAAACCAGGCGTATTCGAAGTTATCGTCAAGAAAAAATTATCAACCCCTGTCCACCATGATCTTGGGCAATGCACCTATACCTATACCATTTTTTCTGAAGGAGATATATTTGTCAATCACAACTTCCAATTAGATAGATACTTTAGATTTATGGAGGAAGTTGGCCTGCCTAGAATAGGTTTACAAATGATAGTTGCAGCCCCTTTTGAAAATTATAGCTACTATGGAAAAGGCCCATGGGAGAATTATGTAGATAGAAATGAAGGTGCCCTTACAAATATTTATAACTCTAAAGTAGACGACCAGTACTTTCCATACTCTAAACCCCAGCCGACTGGGAATAGGACAAAAGTGCAATGGGCAGTTTTAAGCGACAACGACGGGATAGGCCTAGCCGCGTATGGCTTTCCCGACTTCGAAAGTACCGTTCTCCACTATTCTGAAAAAGAATTAGAGAAAGAGAGCGTGGCGGAGTTAGTAAGAAATGAGAATATTTTTTGGTCTATTGATTACAAGCAAATGGGAGTCGGCGATGGAAGTTGGGACCATCCTCGAAAGCCAGATTTTATGGTCAGACCCTTTCCGGTAAACTACAACATTCACTTGAAACCTGTAAATCTAAAGAAGTCGAATATGTTTGACATGAAGGTCGCCTACCCGAGAGTCGCAGAACCTATCCTAAAACCAGTATTACTTGGCAAGTCTTTCACCAACAAATTTCAGTTTATAAGCTCGACAGAAAAGGCCGTTGTTAAGTATACTAACGATGGATCCGAGCTAGGTCCTAATTCCCCAGTATTTCAAAAGGAATTTCAAGTAAAGGATAAAGACATAAAGTATAGGGCATTTAAGGAAGGAATGCTGCCAAGCACTGAACAAACGTACTCTTTCGGATTTATCAATAGCTATTATTTTGAGGACAGCCTGCGTTTTAGAGAATCCAACGTGAAGGTGAGTAAGCCCACACTAGAGAGTCCAAAAAACACGACCAATGTCAAAGTACTATACACATCAGATACATCCCGGTATCGCCAAGATCCGCTGAAGTTCGATATTTCAATTGCGGGAGTTAGGCAAATTCAAATTAAGGTGATCGATAGTGATAATAATGCCAATTGGGATCATTTCGACCTTGGTGATATAAGGTTGGTAAAGAAGGATGGTAAAGAGGTTTTTCTCTCAGACCTAGATGTTCCTTTTCATGACAGATTAGCCAGGGACAAAACTATAGACCGAAAAGAAATTACCATCAATGGTAGAACTTATAAAAAAGGATTAGGGCTTCATTCGCCTTTAGAACTCTGGCTAGATATTTCATCCGACGACTTTAAGTCTCTGAAAGGAGATTTCGGAACGGACGATGAAGTTGCCCCAGGTGGCAGTAGCAAAGCGATCTTAGAAATAAGCGGCATAGAGAAATAAAGCTACCGCCTAGAATTGTCCGTTAGAAAGTAATGCGGTACTGTGCTACAGGAAATATTCCCATTTGTGGAATTACAAGTACCCTTTCCTTGTCTACATTGTATCTTTCTATAAAAGCGTTTTTTCTGTTGAATATATTCTGTGTGTTTATTACAAATTCCTGTGCCACGCGCTTACCGTTGATTCTATAGCTTAGTTTAAGATCTGTTCTGAAGTAATCGGCCAATTGCTTCGAATAGGCTTCGCTTTCTACACGGTACTCTCTTTGCTGCGCTCGGCTTCTTTCCAAATCTATAGGAATATATCGCCGGCCCCCTGCATAGGTGACCTTTAAATCCACTACAAAAGCATTCTTTTGGCCGACCTTAAATTCCTTTCCGCCAAGTATATTGAAGGTGTATTTGCCATTGAAGGCTGTATTTCTCCAAATACCGTCAGATGGCAGATATTTGGAATCATAAAGTGAGGTCGTAAATAGAAAGTAATAGTTGTTGCTATAGAATTTCTCAAACGTGAGCTCAAGACCGTAGTTTCGGCCCTTTCCTTCATTTACCATACTGTCTCTGGTTACAATTTCAAAGTCAGCCCCCGAGTTTAGCATGGAGAATGAAGATGGCCTGCGCTCGATGGCAGCATTGAATATATATTGATAATACAGTTCTGCCTTCAGCCTCAGATTGTTTCCCAAGGAATTGTCGTAGCCCAGAACAAACTGGTGACTCTTTACAAAACCTAGATTTTGATTGGTCCTGATTGACTGCCCACGTCTGATGGTATCCTCACGGAAATAGGCTTGGAAGGCCTGAAGTTGGCTATGTAACCCATAGCCCACGTTTATCGATTGATTTTCTTTGAATCTATATTTCATTCCCACTCGCGGCTCTATGGCATGGGTATTATTTAATGTCAAATATTGAACATGAAGTCCCGTATTCAACGTGAGCTTATCGGTAAATTTATGTTGCCATTGGGCGTAGGTCTGCAAAAGAAACAGGTCGCCGTTAAAGTTCCTCAGGGGAATAAAGAAGGAAGTATTACTAGCAACCCTTGGTGGTCTAAGCGTTATCAAGACACTGTCTGCTAGATGGAAATCATAACGGTCAATAATAACCCCGCCGGTTACAGTGTTCCGTGCGCTAAATTTTTTATTGATCAGGTAATTTAAGGAATATTTCACCTGAGAAAAGCTATTTCTGTAAAATGGAACTGCAGGCAAGTCGAACCGATATGCTTTATTTTCTTTTGGGATAGAATCCTGGTCGGCCCTCATCTTCGTGCCAGAGAGTGCAAAGCTTAGCTTAGAATACGTTGAAGTGTTGAAGAAATGAGTGTAAGAAACGCCT
>DASVUU010000899.1:0-5997 GCA_036386935.1 Cytophagaceae bacterium
ATGAAAAAAGTCGAGCCCTTGTCGGCTTCCTTGTTGTCTTCCACCCAAATATTACCGCCCATCTTATCGACCAGCTGCTTTACGATCGCAAGCCCCAACCCCGATCCCCCAAATTTTCTAGCGATTGTGTTGTCTCCTTGTGTGAAGCTCTCGAAAATGGAATTTTTATTTTCATCCTTTACTCCGATGCCAGTATCACTTAAAGCAATTTCTATCAATGCATGATCTTTTATGTTAGATGGTTTGGCAGAAATGACAATGTTTAGCCCGCCTTCCTGAGTAAATTTTAGGGCGTTGCCAATTAAATTAATTATCACTTGTTTGATTCGATAAGCGTCCCCGATAAGAAATTGCGGAATGGACTGGTCGAAATGAAGTGCAAAGCTTAGGCCCTTTTCAACCGCGTTGTGTTTATAAGGCATTATTGCCGAGGAAAGGCTTTCCTCAACGTGGAATGAATCTTCTTGCAATGAAAGCTTCCCTTCCTCTATTTTGCTTAAATCCAAAATATCCCCTATCAGTTTTAGTAGCAGGCTACCGGAGGAATTGATATGGTTTAGATATTCTTTTTGCTTTTCTTGACTTATGTCCTGCTTTGACAAAACCCCTGCAAAACCAATAATAGCATTTAAGGGAGTCCGTATTTCGTGACTCATATTGGCAAGAAATCTAGATTTGAAAAAATTTGCATTTTCGGCTCTTTCTTTTTCGTAGCTCAATTGCTCTGCAGTTTCCTTTTGAACCGTTACATTCATGCCTATGCCAATCACGCCCTCATTACTCACTCTGTCAGGGAAAAAATAATTGTCGAAATACCATGTTTTGCCGTTGCAATAGCCTTTGGTTGTGTACGATTTTCTGCTATCGGCTAGTCTGTTTATTTCGTCTATGGAGATGTTTAAAGATATGTCACTCGCATTCTTCCCGCGGAGATCACAATTGTCAGCGATGGAATTGATGCCGGACCCGTAAGCGTCGGTGATAATGCCTTGCTTATTTATTTTGTAGACAATTACTGGTGCATATTCCAAAATGCCATTGAGTATTTGGGTTTTATTCTGCATTTCATCAATAGCCAATTCCCTGAACTCTAACAGCTCAGCATTTTGAGTCTTTAGCAATTCCTCAGCCTTTGCCCTGTCAGATATATCAGTGTTTGATCCCACCCAATTAATAATTTTTCCATGCTCATCTTTAAGAGGAACGACCCTTGTCAGGAATGGCCGGAAAACCCCATCTCCGCCTTTTATCGACAAAATCATTTCAAAGGCGTCTTGCTTCTTTATTGCCTCCGTCCACTTACTGATAACAAAAGGAAGTTCGGAAGGATCTATTACGGATTTAAGCCCCTCGTGATCTAATTGCTCCTTACGAAGCCCAGTGTACTCAAACCATCTATGATTAAACCACGATATTACTTGTTGAGAATCGGCAATCCATGCCAGGTTCGGAATGTTATTTGCGATCGCATAGAACCTATCCTCACTTTTTTTCAAAGCCTGTTCAACCAGAAGGTTTTGGTGTACAAGTTCCTCGGTATTGTCCTGCTCCTTTAAAAGCTGGATTTCAGAATTTAATTGTTCGATGACCTTTTTGAAGGTTCTGGTATTTAAAACAACAGAGAGCTGTGGCGCTATTCTAATTAGCATAAATGCTGTGCCCAGCGCAGAGATTGCCGTGATGGTCCTAAAAACCGCGTCTAGCCTATAATACGGAACCCAAATATTGAGTACATCTAAACCATGATTTACACAACTTCCTAAAATTGTCAATGCGAAGAATACAACAAGAGTGGTGAACTTGACCTCTTTCCTATTCTTAATAATGTATAAGACCGTAATTGGTATGATTAAGTACGATAAGGCCATGGCTCCATTGGCCAAGGCATTGACCCAGACGAGTGCTGGATCCCATAGATAACAATGACCATGGGGCATGAAATCCTCCCTTAATATGTTTTTGAAAAACTCTATCATTTTGTGATTAATAAGCGGATTTAAGCAAGCGCTACCTTATTCGTGTCCAAATTAGTAGGGCTTAACGAAAACCTGAAATATAAGTTGCTAAAAGCGAGGCTCTGGAAAATAAGGCTAAAACCTTTTCTGTTTTTGTTTGTCTAAGCGCCACCAATCCAGGTAGCCCCACAAAAAAATTGGGTTGGAAACCGTAATTATTTTATATTTTAAGTGGCTGATAAAGCTCATCGTTATTGCAATTAAAATATAACAACGGTAGTTTTGTCTTCTCTAACTAATCTTTTTTAATCTTTTTGTAAATGGAAAATCAGTTGAATAAATACAGTGCCAGACTTACCCAAGATGTAACACAACCTGCTTCACAAGCTATGCTCTATGCAATAGGGATGAAGGAAGAAGATATGAGCAAGGCTCAAGTAGGTATAGTAAGTACTGGTTACGATGGCAATCCCTGCAACATGCACCTCAACGACTTGGGGAAAGAGGTAAAGCAGAGCGTCAATAAAAATGGGATGGTGGGCCTTTGCTTCCATGCGATTGGGGTGAGTGATGGTATCTCTATGGGAACCGAAGGAATGTTGTATTCCTTGCCATCAAGGGACATTATTGCTGACTCTATTGAAACAGTAGTGAGCGCTCAATGGTATGACGCCGTTGTAGCAGTAGTTGGGTGTGACAAGAATATGCCAGGCGCAATTATGGGAATGGGTCGATTGAATCGTCCTTCCATCATGCTTTATGGCGGCACGATCGCACCAGGAAAATGGAAAGGAAAAGATCTAAATATAGTTTCGGCATTTGAGGCCTTAGGTGAAAAATTTGCTGGTACCATTACGCCAGAAGATTTCAAGGGTATTGTACAACATGCATGTCCTGGTGCAGGAGCCTGTGGAGGTATGTATACTGCAAACACAATGTCATCGGCAATCGAGGCGTTGGGAATGAGTTTGCCATATAGTGCTTCCAACCCAGCTGTGAGCGCGGATAAACACAGAGAATGTGATGACCTTGGACCTGCAATCAGAAACCTTTTGGAAAAAGACATAAAGCCAAGAGACATCATGACCTTTGAGGCCTTTGAGAATGCCATAGTTACTTTAATGGTATTAGGCGGAAGCACAAATGCTGTAATGCACCTAATCGCAATGGCAAAATCTGTCGATATTAAATTGACATTAAAAGATTTTCAGAGATTGAGCGATAAAACTCCATTACTTGCAGATTTGAAACCAAGTGGAAAATATATGATGGAAGACCTACATGATAAAGGTGGTGTTCCTGGGGTTATGAAATTGCTTTTAAGAGAAGGTATGCTACATGGAGATTGCTTGACAGTAACAGGCAAGACTGTGAAAGAAAACCTAGCAGCAGCAAAAGAATTGGATGCAGGCCAAGACATCATATTGCCATTAGACAAACCATTGAAGAAAACAGGGCACTTACAAATTCTTTATGGGAACCTAGCTACCGAAGGCTCGGTTGCTAAGATCACGGGGAAAGAAGGTGAATTCTTCGAAGGTGGTGCAAAAGTTTTTGATTCTGAGGATGCCGCCATTGACGCAGTAAGAAAAGGAGATGTAAAGGCTGGACACGTGATGGTCATTCGCTATGTAGGTCCGAAGGGTGGCCCAGGAATGCCGGAAATGTTGAAATTAACATCAGCCATTATGGGTGCAGGACTTGGAAAATCAGTCGGTCTTATCACAGATGGAAGATTTTCAGGTGGAACTCACGGCTTCGTGGTGGGTCACATTACCCCAGAGGCGCAAGAAGGTGGTTTAATAGGTTTACTGAAAGATGGTGATAATATAAAAATTGACTCTGTCAACAATATAATCAGTACTGATCTGAGCGCTGAGGAGATAAACAAACGCAAAGCAGCTTGGACACAACCTCCTTACAAAGCAAAAAAAGGAATTCTTTACAAATATTATAAATCGGTAAGTTCAGCTTCTGAAGGATGTGTAACAGATGAATTTTAAGCTAACACTTTTCTAATAAACTGTCGTTATTCATCTTATCTTAAATAAATAATTGTTTCATCAACCATGCATATATCAATCTTAATTCAAACACTATGAAGTCGAGAATAAAATTAAGAGGTGCCGAATACATTGTAAAATTAATTGAGTTATTAGACGCAAGAGATTTATTTGCTTATCCAGGCGGGGCTATTCTCCCAATATATGACGCTCTTGCGTTTAGCAAACTTAACAACATTCTTGTTCGCCATGAGCAAGGTGCGGCCTTCGCAGCTAACGGATATGCACGCGTTACGGGAAGGCCAGGATTTTGCTTAGCCACTTCCGGACCAGGCGCTACTAATCTAGTCACCGGAATTGCAGATGCCTATGCAGACTCAGTCCCAATGATCGCGATCACTGGACAAGTTGCCTTACACCTTATTGGTACTGATGCCTTTCAAGAGACAGACATCACGGGAATTTGTATTCCCATTACAAAAAAGACTTTCCTAATTACCAGATTAGAAGATGCGGCTAATATATTCTTGCAGGCATATAAAATTGCCACACATGGACGCCCAGGTCCTGTATTGATTGACATTCCTAGAAGTGTACAAGGCAACTTTGTAGACCTTGACGAAGATTGGGAAGAGCATTTCAAAAAACCTGTCCCAGAAGTCGTTTATAACGTGACGGAAGAGAAGGTATTAGCCACTGTAAAGCTTTTAAAAGAGGCAAAAAGACCTTTAATAATTGCAGGTCATGGTATTTTGTTGTCCAGAGGGTGGGAAGAATTGAGAGATTTTGCTCATCGTGAGAATATTCCCGTTATCTCCACTATTCTGGGCATTGGTGCAATGGAACATAATGACCCCTTGTATTTCCAATGGCTTGGTATGCATGGAATGAAATATGCAAACATGGCTGTACAAGAGTGCGACTTATTGATTTCCTGGGGCAGTCGATTTGATGATCGTATCACTGGTACTTTAAATACTTTCGCGCCTAAGGCCAAGGTGATCCATTGTGACATTGATATCAGCGAAGATTGCAAAAACGTGAAAGCCGAAGTATTCCTTCACGGCGATTTGAAGAAAGTTATTGCCAATATTCCTGACTCCAGAACTATTGAAAATAAAGTAGCAAGGTCAAAATGGGTTGAAACGCTTCAGAAGAGCAGAAAAGAATTCCCGATGCTAAAAGCCGATTACAAGCATTTTAGCGAGGTAACGGCTATAAAGGTGTTGGAAGAAATGATGTCTGAAGATGCCATCGTTACGACTGACGTTGGGCAGCATCAAATGTGGGCAGCACAATATATTGTGAGGATGAAGCCGAATCACTTCCTTACTTCCGGTGGCCTAGGTTCTATGGGATTCGGCTTGCCTGCTGCCATGGGAGCCCAAGCGGCTGCCCCCAACAATGATGTTTGGTGTATCACGGGGGATGGATCCTTTCAAATGAACTTTCAGGAATTGATTACCTGCGTTCAGGAGAAGTGGCCGGTTAAGATATTGTTGTTAGACAATGCCTATCTAGGAATGGTAAGGCAATGGCAAGAGCAATTCTACAAAGGCAACTACTCGGGTGTAGAGCTTTTAAACCCCGATTTTGTGATGTTGGCAAATGCCTTTGGAATGGAAGCGGCCAGAGCAGAAACGGTAGAAGAGTTGAGAGAAGCAATCACTAAGGCTAGCGCCTCCGAAAAGCCTTTCTTAATACACGCGAGAGTTGAGAAAGAAGAGAATGTACTTCCGATGGTAGCGCCTGGTACAAGTCTTTCAGACACTATTTACTACCCTGCAAAGCCGATAAAAGAAACTGTTGAAAATAATTGAAACAATTTCAAAATACCCCTTGTTGTACAAATGAAGGATGAGGAAGTTGGATAAATATGGGAAGTGAAGTTGTCTAGAAATGGTTTATCATAAGTAGGATGCGACATCCATATTTTAAAGGCAGCTCGAAAGAGCTGCCTTTATTTTGTGTGCCCAGCATGGGTAATAGCTTGGTGGTGAAAGTCCACTGTGAGCTTGGTAGGAATCATTAGTCGAGGG
>DASVUU010000900.1:0-6835 GCA_036386935.1 Cytophagaceae bacterium
GAATCTGCTGCGAAGGAAGCTGTCTGAATGACACAATAATTCTTCTCAACCCCTACTTACCTAGATGTTATGCCTTTCAAAAATAGCGATTTGGCTTAGATCAGGCTTACTGTGCAAAACGTTCAAAACAGCTACTAACAAAGTTACTTATAAGGAAAGAAAGTCCTTATACCATAAACCTGACGATTTTATTATTCTTTGCTGGGTTTTAAAATCGATGTAGATGATGCCGAAACGGGGATGAAAACCTTCCGCCCATTCGAAATTGTCTGTGAGCGTCCAGATGAAATATCCTTGCACATTGACGCCTTCACTTTTTGCTCGTAGTACCTGCGCGGTGTAACGTTTTAGATAGTCGACCCTTTCCACGTCAGATACTTTACCTTCGTGTAGTCGGTCTGTAAATGCAGCGCCGTTCTCTGTGACAATTAATTTTTTGATAGTCGGGTAATCATTAAACTTCTTAAGGATATGATATATCGACTCTGGGTACACTTCCCAATTCATAAGCGTGCGTTCGACATTGCGTTCGCTGGCCTTCACGATACTAGCGCCCACATAGGGGACGAAGAGGGAACGCTTCACTACTTCTCTAGTATAATTTTGAACGCCGATAAAGTCAAAGTCGAAAGGCAATAAGTTTTCATCGTTAGGTAAAAAGTATTTGTCAATGTTCTTTAACGGCTTTAAGTCATCTGAGGGATATCCCAATCCTAGCACGGGCTCTATGAATAGACGATTGAGCAGTGCGTCGATTTTATTTGCTGCTAAAGCGTCTTTCTCATTGTCTCGATAGGGTTCGATGTGTGAACAGGAGAACGTAGTACCAACCTCAGCATTGGGAAGTGCAGATTTAATGATCCTTCCGCCTGCGCCCATACATAATGTGGAGTGATGAACTGCAGGTATAAAGTGTTTCATTCCTCGCCTACCTGGCGCGTGTATGCCCAAAAAGTAACCTGCACCTACAAAAACCATCGGTTCATTTAATACCATCCAATACTTGACCCGGTCCCCAAATCTATTGACGCAGACATTTACATACTCTTCAAACCAACTTACCACATCCCTATTTGTCCAGCCGCCCTTGATCTCTAGAGCATGGGGAAGGTCCCAGTGATAAAGCGTAACCCACGGCTCTATTCCAAGCTTCAGTGCGTGATCTATAAGCCGGTCATAGAAATCTATTCCCTTTTGATTAACCGGTAGGTGACCGGTAGGCTGTATTCTTGGCCATGACAACGAAAACCTAAAATTGGGAATATTAAGATACTTGATCAGACCAAGATCGTGCTCGAATCTGCTGTAAAATTCACAGGCATTGTTGCCATTGTGATTGAGGTGTATCTTCCCTTTCTTGTTGCTAAAAATATCCCATATAGAATGTCCTTTTCCATCGTCTTGGTGGGCGCCTTCTATCTGATAAGCTGAAACTGAGACACCCCATTTAAAGTCACTGCCGAATGCCTCTCGATTCAATAAAATTTCTTCTTCCACTCTTGTTTCTCCCGGAGCTAGACTTCGCAGATCTATACTCTATTCTACTTTGATTAATTTTTATTATAATATGCTCTTGCCATCGGTCATAATAATCTAGGCATAACGCTTTGCAGCATAGTGCGTGCGTAGCTTTCCATGTTTTTCAAGAATCATATCGATAATCCCTTCGGTCTGGTCAGGGTAATTGACGGTTATTAATGTTTTGCCATTTACCCAATCTTGAATTTGATGAATGTTCTTAGCTTTTAGGCTCTTTATAACTGGGACACCCATTTGCTTCAAAGCAGCGGCATTGCAATGCTGCTCATATTGACTTTTCATTGGTATCACCATTAGTTTCTTCTGCAAATAGAGCGCTTCCGCTGGCGCTTCGAAACCTGCGCCACAAAGCAACCCCGTACAGGCCCCTAAAGCCTCTACAAACTTTTCATTGTGTATCGGGGCGATCGATACGTTGTTTATGTTTTGAACGTAGATGTTATGCTTCGAAAAAACTTTCCATTTTACATTCCTAATCTGAGTGAGAATATCAATGATGCGGGCGTCTTCATAAGAGGGCAAATAAACCAGGTAGAATTGATCGTCTCTTGTTTTAAGACTTCGGATTTCTTCTCTGATCACTGGAGTAAAAATGTTATCTCCATATTCTGAAAAATGGAAGCCATATTTGGCAGTAAAGGGTGCATAATTCTTCAATATAAAAAGACCCATCATATCTATGTTTGACGGACGAGGCGCTTTGTCACACATCACTGCAGACTGGTGGCTCAAGGCTATGCACTCTTTATTTTTTAAATAGGCAGCCCAAGCTGTGATAGGCTCAAAATCATTGATGACAAGGTCATAATCCTCTATTGGAAAATTATTGATCTCCTTTAAAAAGCTTTTTGTATTATTCTTTAGGTAAGTATTCAATAGATCTACTCCACCATTTTTTCCAAATATAAAACTTAGCCCTTTGTATTTATATTTGATAGGGTGAGGCAAAGTGATATCGGCTTGGGTGCCACTAATCATGACATCGAGGTTGCACTTATTTTGAAGTAAAGGTATTATATCTCGTGCACGGCTGATATGACCGTTACCTGTTCCCTGTATTGCATACAAAACTTTCATTTGGTATACGATTAAAAGATTCTGAAAGAATACTTAGGCAATTTTCTTATGGAATAATTTAAATAAAATACGGTTGCCTTTTTCAGGAGGATCCTTTCTAGGAATCGGTGATACATCTTTTTTACTGGTTTCATAGTATTGCCATTTGCTGATGCTCCAATTTAGAAAGTGAATGTTGCCTGGGAATTAATGAATTATTAAATAATTGTTGTCTTCGACTTCGCTCAGCCAACACTGGAGGCGACCAGTCTACGGGTGTTTCGTCAGCCGGTCGGAACGACGTTAATTAGCTTAGCCTCTCGCTTTGGCAAGTCAAAACGCGGTCGTGAGCGAAATCGAAACGACCGATGACCCTTGAAGTAATACTTTCTTCGATATGCCTAGAATTTATTATATTAAGCTCCAATTAAAAACAATTTTGTATGGCAAGTTCTCTATTAAAGGGGGGGATAAGAATTTATAAATCTTTTTCTGATGCTGAAACAGGCGAATATCAAATTGAAAAAAAGAGGTCTTCGCTGGATGGTTTGAAGGACACCATCGATTTGATCTCCAAAGTATATGGTACAACTAGGGAGGATCTTAACAAGAAACCTTTCTTATATCAGCTAAAAATTAAAGGCAATTAAAATTTATGAATATTTTCTACGATGACCATCAAAAAATTCTAAAGATTCTACTACATCATAATGTAAGTTTTATTTTGATAGTGGTTACTCAGTTATTTATTATGGTTATAGAAGAACTACCGGAGACCTTGACTTATGGATCAAGCCCAATAATGAAAATAAGTTATTGCTCATAAATGCGCTTGAAGAATTTGGCTTTGAGGAGGATGATTTAGCTTCCTTAAGGGAAATCGATTTTACGAAACACATTTGCTTCAGCATTGGAGAAGAACCACTAAAGGTTGATTTTATTACAAGAATAAATCAAGTTGATTATGACGAGGCTGATAAGCAAAAAAATGTTGCAGATATTGATGGGCTAAAAATACCTATTATCCGTAAGAGTGACCTCATTCTTTCAAAGCTTAACACTGGCAAAGATAAAGACAAGGCTGACGTACAAGAGCTGCAAAAAAGGACGGGACTTGACGATAAAAGTTAGCGCCTATAAGATTCGCTGATTAAAACTACTTGCTTAATCCTTCATAAAATCTAGACTAAATAATTTATTATAATAACCGTTAATTAGTAGCAGTATTTTTCATAACTATAAATATTTCAGCTACCTGATGCCATCTTTTTATTCATTTCCATTTGTGCCTTCATGAGAAGTATATCTTGTAGCACTATCGTATTATCCATCTCCTCTTCATCACCTATATCGTCCGCATCTTCGATGTGCTTGTCAGTGTGGTACGCGATGGTCCAGTTTCCTTGATGATCCTCTACCAGAGCACTAAGAGACTCCACCCAATCGCCAGAGTTCATATACATAATTCCATCTAACTGTTTCAACGCAGGTTGGTGGATGTGACCACAAATGATGCCGTCACACTTCTTAATTTTTGCTAGGCTTACCAATTGCGCTTCAAAGTCGTCGATGTAGGAAACTGCGGATTTTACCTTCGCTTTTATCTTTTGTGAAAGCGAATAATATCCTAAACCTTTTTTTGCTCGATAGTCGTTGTACCGCTGGTTTGCCCATAAAAGAAAAGTATACCCCACGTCTCCCAACTTCGCGACCCATTTTAACCTTGTAGTGACGGAGTCAAATACGTCGCCGTGGACTATGTAATAGCATTTATCATTGGAGTGGTACAAATAATCTCTTTGTACTGATATTCGACCCAATTTAAGTGGCATTATATTATCCAAAAAATCATCATGATTGCCTCTCAAATATATCACCTCTGTGTCGTGATGCTCTATCATTTGCAGGATACGCTTGAAAAACCTTGTGTGGTTTTTTTTCCAGGAGCCAGACTTTTGGAGTTGCCACCCATCTATAATATCGCCATTAAGGATAAGCTTGTCACACGTATTTCTTTTAAGGAAATGGACAATCTCTTTGGCCTTACATCCACTAGTTCCCAGATGGACATCTGAAATTACAATGGTTTTATAGTGAGTATTTAGGTTCATAATGTTTTTCATAAAGTAACTATAAACCTATAATTCCGATGTTAAGTAGAGGTTATATTATTGTTAATCTTCGCAAAGGTCTCAATAGTCCCCTCTGCTTATAAATTCCTGCCTACAAGCACCTGTTGTTTTATTGAGTATAAAAAACAATTATTCAAGTAGTTACCTTCTTCTCCTGTAGTTAGACTCTTTATTAAAAAGCAATTGATATTTTAAATTTCCTTTTTAAAAATCCAGTTAGCTAAGTCTCTACGTAGGTCGGTTTTTAAAATTCATAAGAAACAGGTTTCTACTTTTTCATTGACCTGCTCTTGAAAACCAATTTTCATATTTTATTAATTAAAAACCACAAAATGAAAAAACCAATTCTCAAAATTTCCATTGCTGCCGCGGCGATCGCGCTTGCAGTATTTGGCAAGGATGTGTTCCTGGAGGCGTCAAGTCACAGAGAAGCGCCAATGATCGCGAATGATCCTTTGGCTGACAACACCGACCTTTATGCCTTCAGAAGCCCTGATGACACCAATACGGTGACAATTATTGCCAATTATGTGCCCTTTGAATTGCCACATGGCGGCCCAAATTATTACTCTTTTGGAGAAAATATCAGGTATGAAATTCACATTAAAAATAATAAAGATACTCCTGGGGATGACATCTCTTACCGATTTACATTTAAGAAGGTGAATGATGATCCTACTACTTTCTTCAACATTAGACTAGGAAAGCAAAATCTTAAAACAACTTATACACTAGAGAAATTTGTTGCTGGTACAGGACTTACAACCCTAATCACAGACGGAGTTGTCCCTCCTAACAACATAGGCCCTCGTTCTATCGAAAATGGAGTTGGTCTTGGAAAGCCTTATGAAACTTTGATGAGTGCAGCCATCAAGGACCTAGGTGTTGGAAAAGAGAAAGTATTTTGTGGTCCTGTAGATGATCCTTTCTTTGTAGACCTTGGCGGGATATTCGACCTGGGCCAAACGCGAGCCGGCGCTGGCGCAGTAGATGGTCTTTCCAAATACAATGTACATACTATCGCATTAAAGATCCCTATTGCCTCTTTATTAAAAACTGGTGTCGGTGCGAAAAAGAATATCCTTGATCCTGACTATGTAATTGGAGTTTGGGCTTCAGCAAGCAGACCTTCGGTTCGTACGCTTAGTAAAGCAGGAGATGCATCTACTGTAAACACTACATGGATTCAAGTATCTAGAATTGGAATGCCGCTTACCAACGAAGCAGTTATCCCGGTCGGATCAAAGGATAAATGGAATTCTAGAACGCCTTACACTGAGGAAGCCACCACTGATGCATTTTTTACAAATCCAGAATTGGCATTGTACATGGACGATAGCCAATTTGGCAGCGCTGTTCCAGCATTTACTAAATTAAGAATTCAAGCTGCTTCTAAAACTGTATTAGGAGCTGTTGATTTTAGAAATGGAAAGGATGGACTATTCGTATTGAAAGGCAATGCTGCCTTGGCAGGCACGGCCCTTGACGACAAACTTTTTGGAAATTATCTATTAAGAGACAATCAACCTCGTTCTATTGATCTACTACCTATCTTCCATACAGGAGTTCCTAATCTTGCTCCATATCAATTGGCAACTGCTAAAACTGCAGGAAATCCTCTTTCACCAGGTAAACCATTTGTGAACAACTTCCTTCCAACTTTTGGAGATATGTTGAGATTAAATATGGCTGTACCAGTGACCCCTAGAGATAGTAAGGATTTCAATAGCTTGGGATTAGTGTATGCTGCGGTACTGGGTTTGACAGATGCTAGATTCAATACCACTACCGCGATTCAAAACATCCCTAACATGGATGGATTCCCTAACGGTAGAAGGTTAGAAGATGATGTAACTAGAATTGAATTGCAAGCAGTCGGTGGAGTTGTACTCGCTGCAGTAGGTCTTTGGTATGATGACTATGATTACTCAAAAGGTGGAAGCCCGGTGACAGCGCAATTAGGCGGTGTGTTGGGTTATACAACTGGTGTTGAAAAGAATGATGCTGAATTCAAAGCGAGTTTCCCTTTCGAAGCAACACCTTGGAGCGGATTTTTACAACCTCAAGCGAAATAATTTTTAAATCGTAAATTTTATAAAAATGAAAAA
>DASVUU010000901.1:0-2645 GCA_036386935.1 Cytophagaceae bacterium
CCGCCTAACCGGTACCTTGTCTGACATCACTGAACTTAAAAAGGCAGAAAATAAGCTGAAAATGAAAAATGAGCAGCTTACGAGGGTCAATAACGATCTTGACAATTTTATTTACACTGCTTCGCATGACCTTAAAGCGCCAATATCTAACCTCGAGGGGTTACTGAACGCCTTCGTCTCCGATAGTCAATTCGATCCTGAGCAACTATCGCTGGTAGAAATGATGTTTAACTCTATTGAGCGTTTTAAAACGACTATCAAGGACCTAACGGATATTACCAAGCTTCAGCGAGCCGACCTTGATAACAATGAAATACTTTCATTTCATGGGCTTCTGGAAGAAGTTAAGTTGGACATCAGAGAGCTGATTGAAAACCTCAATGCTACTATTCATCAAAGCTTTGAAATTCCGGAAATAAGTTACTCAAGAAAAAACTTGCGCAGTATTATTTACAACTTGCTCTCAAATGCGCTGAAATATTCCTCTCCAGAACGTCGCCCCGAAATAAAAATCTCATCGAAAAGAGAGCATGATTTTATTATTTTTGAAATCTTGGACAATGGACTTGGTTTGAGCAAAGAAAATCAAAGCAAAATATTTGGAATGTTTAAAAGAGCACACCAACATATTGAAGGAAGTGGCATAGGATTGTATATAATCAAGAAGATGGTGGAGAATGCGGGCGGAAAAATTGAAGTGGAGAGTGAGGTGGGAATGGGAACAACATTCAAGGTATATCTAAAAGTGGAGTAGAGTGAGGGGTGTCAGCCACCTGGTTTGTATATTTAGTGAGGTCGGCCTTGCCAATTCATTGTTATCTGAGGAACAAGTTTGAATTCTAGTTTCTATAACAATGGCATATCTTGCAGGAGGGATTTAGAAAAGATAGAGTATTTTTAATGTTAATCAATGAAGATAAATTCGCTTGCGGAGGCTAAATCTCTAAATATGTATAAATTTGAGAAGGCTTCAACTGGAATTGGTAGGTTTGATCAATTTCTTTTCATTCCTAGGTGGGAAATGATCTCAAAGTCTTCAAAAAATCAATCATGAAACATTTTTCATTACTTATCTTAATTATTATATCCTTTTATAAACCTCTTTTCTCACAAAAGAATACCTTCCAAAAAAAATTATTTCCTATTCCTTTACCTGTTCTAGCTATTTCACCGAATGGAAACATTCTTATTAGTGGTAAGGATCATGTTGTGTCGTTGGATTCACTAGGCCGACAACTTTGGTTTTTTCCATTATTAAGAGAAGATCATGAGATAGAGGAAAGTCACGCAATAACTTTGAAAGATGGATCTACGGTTGTATTTGTCACTATAATCAACACCTACAAGGTGTTCAAGCTTGACAAGGAAGGCAAGCAGGTGTGGTACCGTAAGTTTGTTAATGTCAATAACCCACGAAGCTCGAATTCTGCCATCTACAATTATAACGACAAAGTGATGCTTGTTAAAGAAGGAGTATTATTTGCAATTTCTACAAATGGCGACAGCTTATTCAATAAACCAGTGCCTGAACTGGTAAGCAACGAGAGGGTGATTCAAACTCATTTAGTAAATGATACATTGCTCTTTTTCACTAGTCTTAACAGTATGAAAAGTTCGGTTCTTAGATTCGACCTCGACTTAAAATTTATTTCAAGAATTACATTTAATGACATCATAGGTCTCCACAAAGTTGCCAAAACAGTCGAAAATGACTTCATTCTTGTTTCCGCTCAAATTAAAGACAGTAAAAGTTACAGCACAGTTTATCGAGTAAACAAAGGCGGCGGTCTAATATCTACCCACCCAATTGCACTGAAATATGTATCTGATCTTGTCGCAACTACAGATGGAGGGTTTATTTGTGTTGAGAGCTCTTACCCTGATGTAATTCTTCATAAGTACGACAACTCTGGTAAATTCATAAATACAGAGAAGCAAAATGGTTTTTACGCAAGCTATTATAAAGGCATCAAAGCCTGGCCAGGTGGAGGCGCCATTGTCATAGCAGAGATAGTTGGCACTGATCCTAGTTTTGGCAATGGGGGAGTTACCTTTGTTTTGAAGACCGATAACTACGGTACAATAGGCGGCGCAGACTTTAGTTATGTCCCGACAAATATGAATTCATATATGCCCGTGGCTATTCCGAAATCAGTAGGTTGGGCTGATGTCGAGGAAGACGGTTTTACTGATGTATTAGTAAATGGTCGCCTTTACGAAAATACTGCCGAAGGCTATAAGATTAAAGAACCAAATGATTTTGTCACAAAGAATCATAACTACAATTATTACCCTTCTGGCATTAGTTCTTATACAGACGTGAATAATAGTAGCTTGGATATATACCAAAGCGGTGGTTATAATAAGGACGAAATCTTCGTCAACCGGGGCGATAATTCTTTTTTTTATGATTCAACGGCATTTCCATCTAATGGTAATCCCTCCTCGCTCGAGACGACTTCCATAGATTATGACAACGATGGCTACCTTGATATCTTTAATGCCAATTCAAGATACTCGGATTCACTTACATTCGAACTTTTCAAAAATCAAGGAAATAGAAAATTTAAAAAGGTGAATGTAATAGATTTCCCTAATGGGGAATATCCCTATGGAAGTGCCTGGATAGATATCGATCAGGACAG